>JAHEKA010000172.1 GCA_024638585.1 Rhodospirillales bacterium | reverse complement strand
GATCGCCGCCACCAACCGGCCCGACGTTCTCGATCCCGCGCTGCTGCGCCCGGGCCGCTTCGACCGTCAGGTCGTGGTCCCCAATCCCGATATTCTCGGCCGCGAAAAGATCCTCAAGGTCCATATGCGCAAGGTGCCGTTGGCCCCCGATGTGGACGCCCGGGTCATCGCCCGCGGCACGCCCGGTTTTTCCGGCGCCGATCTCGCCAATCTGGTCAACGAGGCTGCCCTGCTGGCCGCCCGCAAGGGCCGGCGCATGGTCACCATGGCCGAGATGGAAGAGGCCAAAGATAAGGTGATGATGGGGTCCGAGCGCCGCTCCATGGTGATGACCGAGGATGAGCGCAAGCTGACCGCCTATCACGAAGCGGGTCATGCCCTTGTGGCGTTGCACGCACCGAAGCACGATCCGCTGCACAAGGTGACGATCATCCCGCGCGGTCGGGCGCTGGGCCTGACCATGTCACTGCCGGAGAAGGACAGCTACGGCTACGCCAAGCAGGAGCTTGAATCCAACATTGCCATGGCGTTCGGCGGCCGGGTGGCCGAGGAAATGATCTTCGGACCGGAGAACGTGACCACCGGGGCCGCCAGCGACATCCATCAGGCCACGAACCTGGCGCGCCGCATGGTGACCGAATGGGGGATGAGCGAAAGGCTTGGGCCGTTGCGCTATTCCGAGAATGAGGAAGAGGTGTTCCTTGGCCATTCCGTGACCCAGCGCAAGAACGTCTCCGATGCCACCGCCAAGATTATCGACGAAGAGATCCGCATCATCGTTGGAGCCGGCGAGAGCTTCGCGCGCAAGGTGCTCGAGGAGCACAAGGACGACCTGCACACCCTGGCCAAGGCCCTGTTGGAATATGAGACCCTGTCCGGTGACGAGATCAAGGTCCTGCTCGACGGCGGCACCATCGCCAGGGAAAGTGATGAGCCGCCCGCCGACACCGGGACCCGCAGCTCGGTGCCCAGTTCCGGTCACAAGGCAAGGCCGGCGGGCGAGTCCGAAGGCCCGGGCGTCAACCCGGAACCTCAGCCCGAAGGCTGACCGTGATCGGGCCGCGTCCGGCGGCGTCGGGCGCGCCGGGGGAAGACCCGGGGCCGTGACGGTGTCGCTCACCCAACTCAAGCCGACGGAGACCAGCAAGCTCTACCTGCGCCCTATCTGCGCTCCTGCCGGGGTGCCCGGGCCCGCGGCCCGCATCGGCGGTGCATGGGCGGGATTCGATCAGGTGGAGGTGATTCAGCGCGACGGCGCATCGGCCACGGCGGCACGGACGGATCTTGCGGGGCTGCAGGCCTGGGCGAATGCCCTTGGGGCATCGCAGCGCGCCCGCATCGGGGACCTGCTGGCGCACCTGACCGACCCGCGGCCGGCCCTTGCAGGGATTGCCATGGATGCCCCCTGCCTGATGGGTGTTCTCAACGTCACGCCGGACAGTTTTTCCGACGGCGGTGACTTCGCCGCTGCGGAAGATGCCATCGCCCGGGGCCGGGCGCTCCGCGCGGCGGGTGCTTCGATCCTGGATATCGGCGGTGAATCGACCCGCCCCGGTTCCGATCCGGTGGCGGCCGACGACGAGGCCGGACGTGTGTTGCCGGTAATTGAAGCGCTGGCCGGCGGGGGTGTCATTTCCATCGACAGCCGCAAGGCGGCCGTGATGGAGAAGGCGGTGGCGGCGGGTGCGGCGGTCATCAACGACATCTCGGCGCTGGCAGGCGATGAGGGGTCGCTGTCTCTCGCAGCCAGGCTCGGCGTGCCGGTGATCCTGATGCATTGCCGGGGGGAGCCCAAGACTATGCAGGCGGCCCCCGCCTATGATCATCCGCCTGGGGAAATCTTCGATTACCTGGAAGCGCGCATCGCGGCGTGCGAGGCTGCGGGGATTTCACGCGGGAAGATCGCCGTCGATCCCGGGATCGGATTCGGCAAGGCGCTGGAGCATAATTTGGCGATCCTGTCGCATTTATCGCTGTTCCACGGTCTGGGCTGCCCGGTCCTGATCGGCGTCTCGCGCAAAAGCTTCATCGGCCATATCACAGGTGAAAGCGCGCCGAAGCAACGCCTGCCGGGCTCTCTCGCGGCGATGCTTGCCGGCCTCGGCCAGGGGGTGCAGATGGTACGTGCCCACGATATTGCGGAAACCGCCCAGGCGCTTGCGGTCTGGCGTGCGATCCATGTTGATGGCATTTAGTGAAACTTGCCGAGACCCTTGGCTTCACCGGGGCGTGCCGGTCATATAGACTAGTGGTCCGTGCCGCCGGGGAGGGTGCCGCGGAGTGGTGAGAAGATGAGAACGCGAAAATATTTCGGAACTGACGGGATTCGCGGTAAGGCCAACACCGCGCCCATGACGGCGGACATTGCGTTGTCCGTCGGCCTGGCGGCCGGGTTGGAATTCCAGCGCGGCTCCAAGCCGCACCGGGTGGTCATCGGCAAGGATACGCGGCTGTCGGGCTACCTGTTGGAACCGGCATTGACGTCGGGCTTCATCGCCGTCGGCATGGACGTGGTTCTGGTCGGACCGTTGCCGACGCCGGCCGTGGCGATGCTGACCCGGTCGCTGAGGGCCGATCTCGGCGTCATGATCTCGGCCTCCCACAATCCGTTCGAAGACAACGGCATCAAGCTGTTCGGCCCCGACGGGTTCAAGTTATCCGACGAGACCGAAAGCCGCATCGAGGCGCGCATGGCGGACGGGGCCCAAAGCGGTCTTGCGGCGCCGGCGGAGCTCGGCCGCGCCATGCGCCTGGACGACGCGGTGGGCCGTTATATCGAGCACGTCAAGGCGTGCTTCCCCAAGGGATTGCGGCTGGAAGGCATCAAGATCGTCGTCGATTGTGCCCACGGGGCGGCCTACCGGGTGGCGCCGACGATCCTCCACGAATTGGGGGCCGAGGTCGTCAGCCTCGGCGTCGATCCCGACGGCTACAACATCAACCTCGAATATGGCTCAACGGCGCCTGAGAAGATGTGCCGGGCCGTGGTGGAGACCGGTGCCGATCTGGGACTCGCTCTGGATGGGGATGCGGACCGGATCGTCATGGCCGATGAGACCGGCACCCTGGTCGATGGTGATCAGCTTCTGGCGGTGATCGCCCGGTCGTGGCAGAACACGGGGCGCCTCGCTGGTGACAGCGTGGTCGCGACCGTGATGTCCAATATCGGGTTGGAAGATTTCCTCGGCAACTGCGGCATCGGTTTGATCCGGACCCAGGTGGGCGACCGCTACGTGGTCGAGCGCATGAACGCCGACGGTATCAATCTGGGCGGCGAACAATCGGGTCATATCGTGCTGGGGGAATACGCCACCACCGGCGACGGGCTGATGGCCGCGCTCCAGGCGCTCGCCGCCATCGTTCAGGCCGGGGCGCCGGCATCGAAGGTGCTGCGCCCCTTCGCGCCGGCACCGCAGATCCTGAAATCGGTCCCCATGGGGGCCGGGCGGCCGCTCGAGGCGGATGGGGTCAAGGCCGCCATCGCCGAAAGCGAACAGCGGCTGGCGGGCAAGGGACGCCTGTTGATCCGGGAATCGGGTACCGAGCCGCTGGTCCGCATCATGGCCGAAGGCAATGACGAAGGGTTGATCGGTGCCGTGGTAGACGACCTCGCGGCGGTCATAGGCGAGGCCGCCGCGCGGTGATGTGGCGCAGGTGCACCGCATCTGGAAAGGCCTGAGGATGCCATGGTCGGACGGGTCCTGATCGTCGCCGGCTCTGATTCCGGCGGCGGCGCCGGCATCCAGGCCGATATCAAGACGGTTACCGCATTGGGCGGCTATGCGGCCACCGCGATCACCGCGCTGACCGCTCAGAATACCCTCGGCGTCGAGGGCATCTTTCCGGTCGATCCCGTTTTCATCGAAGCGCAAATGTCGGCGGTTTTGGACGACATCGGCACCGATTGCATCAAGACCGGCATGTTGGGGGACGCGGCGGTGATTGCGGCGGTCGTGAAGGTACTGGAAGAACGGGCCGGGGACACGCCTGCGGTAGTGGACCCGGTGATGGTCGCCAAGGGCGGCGCCAGCCTGCTTGCGCCGGAAGCGGTTGACGCGTTGAAGTCCCTTCTCCTGCCCAGGGCGCGGTTGGCTACGCCGAACATTCCGGAGGCCGAAGCCCTGTTGGGCGAGAAGATCAATGGGCCCCAAGACATGGAGGCGGCGGCCCGGGCGCTGCTAGACCTCGGGCCGGAGGCGGTGCTGTTGAAGGGCGGTCACCTCGAAGGCGAGATATTGGTGGACCTTCTGGTCGATCGCGCGGGACTCGTCCAACGGTTCGAAGGCGCGCGCATCGAAACGCGGCATACCCATGGCACCGGATGCACCCTGGCTTCGGCCTGTGCCGAGGGCTTGGCCCGGGGTCTGGCGTTGGGTCCGGCCGTCGCCCGGGCGCGCGCCTATGTGTTGCAAGCGATTGCCACGGCACCCGGCCTCGGCGCCGGACACGGGCCGCTCAACCACGGCCATACCGTGGCGCCTTTCAACGGCACTTGAGGCCCCGATGCCGTGACCGGGGGGATTACAGGGGCCAGACGATCAACAGCAGCGGAATGCTGACGGCGATCACCAGGATCTCCAGCGGCAACCCCATGCGCCAGTAGTCGCCGAAACGATAACCGCCCGGCCCCATGATCAGGGTGTTGTTCTGGTGCCCGATGGGGGTGAGGAAGGCGCAGGAGGCGGAAATCGCCACCGCCATCAGGAAGGGATCGGGGCTGACGCCTAGGCTGGTGGCCATCGAGATGCCGATGGGTGCCATGACCACCGCGGTGGCGGCGTTGTTGATGACGTCCGACAGTGTCATCGTGACCACCATGAGCAACACCAGGGCAACGACCGGGGATGTCCCCGCCGTGACGGCAAGCAGGCCCTGCGCCGCGAGGGTTGTCATTCCGGTTGCTTGGAGCGCCCCGCCGATGGGGATCATCGCGCCCAACAGAACCACAACTGGCCAATCGACCGCCTCATAGATATCGCGGACCGAAACCAGGTAGGTGATCACCATCATGCCGGCGGCAACCGCCAGGGCCAGCGGCAGCGCCACCACGCCAAGGGCGGCGGCGGCGATCGAGGCGGCGAACATCAACACGGCGAGCCCGGCGAGATGTGCCTTGCCGATGGAGATGGTGCGCTGGGCCAGGGGCAGGCAGCGCAGGCTCGTCGCGGCGTCGGACAAGCGGTCGTCATCGCCCTGAAGGAGGAGAACATCCCCCAACTTGAAGCGTAGTGTCCTTAGCCGTTCGCGAAGCGGCTTGCCTTGTCGCGATACGGCGAGCAGATTGATCCCATGGCGTCGGCGTAGGTGCACCGATTCAGCGGTTTGCCCGATCAGCGGCGAACGCATCCCGATCACCGCCTCCATGATGGCGAGGTCCTCGGTCCCGAACAGCCCCCCTGATTTCCGGCGGTGCTCCGTTGGGCGCAGGTCAAGAGATTTGCGCACGGCGTCTATGGCCTCGGGACTGGCTTCTATCAGCAGGACGTCCCCGGCTTTGACGCTCGTCCGACGCCCCGCGATTGCAAATCTCCGGCCTCGGCGAAGCACTTCCAGAATCGAAGCGTCGAATTCCTCGGCTTGCTGATCAAGTTCGCGAAGTGCCTTGCCGATGGAGGCGCTGTCCTTAGGTACCCGCGCCTCACTGACATAGTTTTCGATGCCGATGACCTCGCTGGTGGAGGGTGCCGTGCGGCGGGCCTCGGGCACCAGGCGCCATCCTATGAGGGCCACAAAGGCGATACCTGCGACTGC
>JAHEKA010000171.1 GCA_024638585.1 Rhodospirillales bacterium | reverse complement strand
CGGAAATGCAGGAGGTCGCGGGCCGTGCGGTAGGGGAACGGCCCGTAGCGTTGCGGATCCATTGTGGTCAGCCCCTCTCCCTGGTCAAGGCCGGTCGATGCCGGCCCTAATCCGATCCCGCTAGACGTCGACCGGGCGCGCCATCCGCACCTTGGTGCCGCCCTCCCCGGTCGCCGGTCCATCGAAGTGGATCCTCTTGGCGGCATCGGGTCCCTTGGGATAGCCCGCGATCTGCATCAGCCAGGCCTCTTCCTCACCCACGGCTTCGAACCCGTAGCGGGTATTCTGGGGCTGGGCGATTCCTTCGTAGGGGCCGTATTCGCCCACCACTTTCTCATCGGGCCCGCCGAAGAAGCGCACCTTGCCCTTCAGCACCACCCAGATGCCGTCCTGATTGGGATGATAGTGGTGCGATGCCTTGTAGCCGTCGCGCAGCACCAAGATGGTGGCGCGGCAGCTCCCCGCATCGGCGAGATAGCAGTTGATCCGCCCGTTGGGCGCATCGACATCGGGCACCGCGAACGAGAAATCCGTGACATTGGCCTCTGCGGCGCGGAAGAAGGCCTCTTTCTTGGCGGCCCCGCGAAGCTCCGTCTCTTGTGTCGCCATTGTTCGTTTCCTCCTGGTTTTGCCGTTTCCCCGGGCGGCGGTGAACCGCCCGGAAAAGTCTAACCCGGCATCGGGGAAAAGTCTCGCCGGCCGGGTGGGCCGACCGGAACGGATCAGGACGTGGCGTAGGTGGAGAGCGACCGGCTTGGGCTCATGGCCCAGGCGGCGCCCAGGGTCAGCACCGCCATGATTCCGGCGCCCGCGGCGAACCAGGTACCGGACGCGGCCAGCGCCGCCGTCCCGGCCCAGGAGATCGACGACAGGGCCTCGGCCAGGGTGGCGACCTTGGACGACGTCTGGCGATTTCTGAAGCGCCGACGGGAGACCTGAGCGCGGAACCAGATCTGGATCATGATGGCGGAAAATGCCGACACCGCGATGCCCAGCATCGCCACCAGGGCGAATTTGGGCGCGGCCAGGGCAAGGCCCAACAACAGAGGAGCGAAGATCAGCGCGATGGCACCGAGCACGGCTTCGATCTTGGCTGCCACGATGGCCGAGACCGGGACCGGGGCGGTGCCGACCAGTTCCGGTGCGTCTTCCCCGGAAATCGCGAGCCAGGCGAGTCCCCCCGCGAGCTGTCCGCCCGCCATCACCATGATCGGCACCAGGATCAGCAGCGAGCCGACCTTGCCCGCGAAGTTGAGCCACAGCAGCAATGCCGGGGGCACGAGGTAGAGAATCTGCATCAGCGATTCCGACATCAACCAGGGATCGCGCCTGAGCGCCAGCCACTCCTTGCGCCGGAGCGCGCCTTTGGTGCTGACCCGGCCGAAACGCACGCCGCCGCCGCGCCGTGTGCCCGTAGCATCGACCCCCGAAGCGGCGATCACATAATCGCCGAACCCGGCCGCCTGGGTCCGGATGACTGCGGCCAGCGCGCCGCATCCCAGCGCCATCAGAAGCGCCAGGGCCCAGGGATCGCCCATCACCGCCCGGGCGGGCCACCACAGCGGGCTGGCCGGATCCGGCGCCATGTCGGTCACCGGCTGGGAGGTGAGAAAGGCGAGCCGGGCATAGCTGCCGATGGAGACGATGGCCGCCACCTGAACGCCGATCACGAAGGCCGCGCCGATCACCGCCGAAACGACCTGGGAAATGGCCCGGGTCAGCTTGGGGCCGAGGGTGCGGAACAGGACGATGGTCAACATCGTCGCGAGCGCCGTCGACAGGGCGCCAAGCGCCACCACCACCCCATAGGCGGCAAACCACTTGGGCCCGTCGAACAGTGCCAGCGCGTTGATGAAGGGCCCGCCGATGGCCAGCGTCAGGGCCGTGGTGGACACGGCAATGGCCACCATGCGCAGCGCGAAGACCCGGCCCGTGGGCGCCGGGGAGGACAGGATCAGGTCAAGGTCGCCGCGGGCGTAGAAGGCCTTGGTGACGGCGTCCATGGCCTGGGAAATCATCGTCGTCAGCGCGAGGAACAGGCCGCCCGCCACCGCCACCAGCGTCTGCTTGTCGGGCGCGATTCCGGTTACCGCCAGGGGCGCGATGATCGAGAACGCCAAGAGATGCAGCAGACCCAGGAAGACCAGGGCGCCGATCACGAAGCCGGTCATCCGCCGCGTCCGCCCGGCGGTCAGCAAAGACACCCATTCACGCCAGAACAGACGCAACTCGTGCTGCGCGAGCCAGACAGTGGTGGCCGGCACGCTCATGCCGCATCGCTCTCTTGGGCGAGCAGCTGGAGGAAAATGTCCTCCAGGCTGGTCTCCGATTGCCCGGCATGGCCGCGAAGCTCGTCCAAGGTGCCTTCGGCGATCAGCCGTCCCTTGTGGATCACGCCGATGCGTTCGGCCATGCGCTCGGCCACCTCAAGGATATGGGTGGTCATCACCACGGCAACACCTTCGGCGCGGCGCGCGGCCAGCACCTCCTTGACCTGGCGCGCCGATCCCGCGTCGAGCCCGGTCAGGGGTTCGTCGAGCACCAGGAGTAGTGGGTCGTGGACCAGCGCCCCGGCGAGGGCCACCTTCTGGCGCATGCCGCGCGAGAATCCCTGGCAGCGTTCCTGACCATGGGGCTCGAGCCCGAGCCAACCGATCAATTCCCGCGCCCTTGCTTCGGCCAGTTTGGGCTCGACACCCCACAGGCCGGCAACGAACTGGAGATACTCATAGGGCGTCAGCTTGTCGTAGATCATCGGCTCATCGGGGACCCAGGCCACCAGACGCTTGGCCGCGACGGGATCGGCCAGCGCGTCGATGCCGTAGACCGACACCGACCCGGCATCGGGCCGCAGCAGCCCGGTCACGATCTTGAGCGAGGTGGTCTTGCCGGCGCCGTTGGGGCCGAGCAGTGCGTAAAACTCCCCCGGCCTGACGGTGAGGTCGAGCCCGTCGACCGCCGGCGTCTTGAAGCGCTTGACCAGGCCCCTGATCTCGAGGGCGGGCGTATTGAGACTCATGAGGCTGAACCCATTTACCGACCGATCGCAAAGGCGATCATCGCCAATTCCACCCCTACTTGGTAGAGGGAAATGGTTGCCGAATGCTGAAGCCATGTCATTCAGGGCAGGCCCAGGGGAAACCCCGGTCAGCGCGCCGTCTGGGGGACCGGTTCCGCCTCAAAAGACGGGAATAACCCCTTGAATTCATTGGTGGGCGGTGACGGGCTCGAACCGCCGACCCCCTCGGTGTAAACGAGGTGCTCTTCCAACTGAGCTAACCGCCCGGCGCCGCCCGGTCGGGCCTCGGGGCCGAGCGGGCGGCAATGAAAAAGGCCGGCTGCGCAACACAGCCGGCCCCTTCAAATCGAAAAAAAGACTAGCCGTTCACGGACTGCTTCAGTCCTTTGCCAGCTTTGAACTTGGGCTGCTTGGAAGCCGGAATTTGGATGGTCGCGCCGGTCCGGGGATTTCGCCCCACGGAAGCCTTGCGATTGACCACGCTAAATGTGCCAAACCCAACCAACCGCACGTCGTCCCCGCTTCGAAGCGCGCCAGTCACCGTATTGAACACACCGTCCACGGCCTTAGCAGCATCGGCCTTGGACAGGCCCGTATCTGAAGAAACCGCTGCCACGAGATCGTTCTTGTTCACTTGCAATCCCCTCTTTTGGAATCTGTTCGCCAGGACATAAGAATCGCACCTATGCGACCCAGAGTCTACGCAGAGCCGTTAGCAGCCGTCAACGCATGATGCCCGGTTATCAACAGGATTCTGGCCATCTTGGGATAAAATTGGCATCCGATGCCGACACGCAACAGGCTTCCATAAGCAAAGGGGGCCGCGTTTCATCCGCGGCCCCCTCCCGATGCGTGATGTCGACCGGCGTCAATGGGTCACGACATCGCCGTGTGTTCCGCCCTCTTCGGCGCCGGCGACGGGATCGACCTCGGCCGGCTCGATCCATTCGATCGGCGTCAACGGATTGACCAGGGCATTTTCAAGAACCTCGTCAAGCGTGGTCACCGGGATGATGTTCATGCCACGCTTCACGTTGTCGGGAATGTCGGCCAGGTCCTTTTCGTTGTCCTTGGGAATCAGCACCGTCTTGATGCCGCCCCGAAGCGCAGCCAGCAGCTTCTCCTTGAGACCGCCGATCGGCAGGACGTTGCCGCGCAAGGTGATCTCGCCGGTCATGGCAACGTCCTTGTGCACCGGATTGCCGGTCAGCACGGAGACGATGGAGGTCACCATCGCGACACCCGCCGACGGCCCGTCCTTGGGCGTCGCCCCTTCGGGGACGTGGACGTGGATCGATTTCTTGTCCAGCACGGTCGGCTTGATGCCGAAATCGATCAGCCGGGACCGGACGAAAGAGTCCGCCGCCTGGACCGATTCCTGCATCACGTCGCCCAGCTTGCCGGTGTGCTTGATGGGGCCCTTGCCGGGCACCATCACCGCCTCGATCGACAGCAACTCGCCGCCCACCTCGGTCCAAGCCAAGCCTGTGGTCAGGCCGATCAGGCTTTCGCTTTCCGCCTCGCCGTAGCGGTAGCGGCGCACGCCCGCGTAATTCTTCAGATTACGCCGCGTCACCTTCACTTTCTCCGAATCGCCGGAGACGATGTCCTTGACCGCCTTGCGCTGCAGGGAGGCCAGCTCGCGCTCCAGGTTCCGCACCCCCGCCTCGCGGGTGTAGTAGCGGATCAACTCCAAAAGCGCGTCGTCGGAAATGTCCCATTCGCCCTTCTTCAGGCCGTGGGCCTTCATCTGCTTCGGCATCAGGTGGCGCTTGGCGATCTCCTTCTTCTCATCCTCGGTGTAGCCGGGGATGCGGATGATCTCCATGCGGTCCATCAGGGGCTGGGGCATGCGCAGGGTATTGGCCGTGGTGATGAACATCACATCCGACAGGTCGTAGTCGACTTCCAGGTAATGGTCGTTGAAGGTCGAGTTCTGCTCGGGATCGAGCACCTCCAGGAGCGCCGATGACGGGTCGCCCCGGAAGTCGGCGCCGAGCTTGTCGATCTCGTCCAACAGGAACAGCGGGTTGGAGGTCTTGGCCTTCTTCATGCCCTGGATCACCTTGCCGGGCATGGAGCCGATATAGGTGCGCCGATGGCCACGGATCTCCGCCTCGTCGCGGATGCCGCCCAAGGACATGCGCACGAAATTGCGCCCCGTCGCCCGGGCGATCGACTTGCCCAGCGAGGTCTTGCCGACGCCCGGCGGGCCGACCAGGCAGAGGATCGGGCCTTTCAGCTTCTTGACGCGCTGCTGCACGGCGAGATACTCGAGGATTCGCTCCTTGACCTTCTCAAGCCCGTAGTGATCGGTGTTGAGGATCTTTTCGGCATTCTTGATGTCGCGCTTGACGCGGGTCCGCTTCTTCCAGGGGATGCCCAGCAGCCAGTCGAGGTAATTGCGCACCACGGTGGCCTCGGCGGACATCGGCCCCATGGACCGGAGCTTCTTGATCTCGCCGGTCGCTTTCTCCAGGGCTTCCTTGGAGAGCTTGGTTTTCTTGATGGTCTCTTCCAGCTCGGAGACCTCGTCCTTGCCGTCCTCGCCCTCACCCAGTTCCTTCTGGATCGCCTTGAGCTGCTCGTTCAAATAGTACTCGCGCTGGGTCTTCTCCATCTGCCGCTTGACCCGGCCGCGGATGCGCTTCTCCACCTGAAGCACGCCGATTTCGGATTCCATATAGCTGAGCACCTTCGACAGACGCTCGCCAATGCTCTCGATCTCTAGGATCTCCTGCTTCTGGGAGATCTTCAGCGCGAGATGGGAAGC
>JAHEKA010000170.1 GCA_024638585.1 Rhodospirillales bacterium | reverse complement strand
TGGCCGCTCCTGTCGCTCACCATCTTCCTGCCGCTGGTCGGGGCCGGGTTCATTCTGTTGATCCGCGGCGAGGACGAGGTCGTGGCGCGCAATGCGCGGAACGTGGCGCTCTGGACCTCGTTGATCACGCTGCTTCTGGCGCTGATGGTCTGGGCCAATTTCGATCCGCGCTCGGCGGCGTTCCAGCTTGAGGAACGCGCGGACTGGGTGCCTGAGCTCAAGATTTCCTATCACCTCGGCGTCGACGGGATTTCCGTCTTCTTCGTCCTGCTCTCGGCGTTCTTGACGCCGCTGTGCGTGCTGGCCAGCTGGCAGGCCATCACCGAGCGCGTGAAGGAATACATGATCGCCTTCCTGGTTCTGGAAACCCTCATGATCGGGATGTTCTGCGCGCTGGACATGGTGTTGTTCTATCTGTTCTTCGAAGGCGTCCTGATCCCCATGTTCCTGATCATCGGCGTCTGGGGCGGCGAGCGGCGGGTCTATTCGGCCTTCAAGTTCTTCCTCTACACGTTGACCGGCTCGGTGCTGATGCTGATCGCCATCCTGGCGATGGCCTATACCGCGGGCACCACCGATATCCCCGAACTGATGAAGGCGGGATTCCCCAAGGACATGCAGTTCTGGCTGTGGTTGGCCTTCTTCGCCTCCTTCGCGGTGAAGGTGCCGATGTGGCCCCTGCATACCTGGTTGCCCGACGCCCATGTGGAGGCGCCGACCGCCGGATCGGTGATCCTTGCCGGCGTGCTGTTGAAGATGGGCGGCTACGGGTTCCTGCGCTTCTCCTTGCCGATGATGCCGCTGGCCTCCGATTTCTTCACGCCGTTGATCTTCACCCTGTCGGTGATCGCCGTGATCTACACCTCCCTTGTGGCGCTGGCCCAGGAGGACATGAAGAAGCTGATCGCCTATTCCTCGGTCGCCCATATGGGCTTCGTGACGATCGGTATCTTCACCTTCAACGTTCAGGGGATCGAGGGTGCGATCTTCCAGATGCTGAGCCACGGCATCGTTTCCGCCGCCCTGTTCCTGTGCGTCGGCGTGGTCTACGACCGCATGCATTCACGCCAGATCGCCACCTATGGCGGCCTGGTCCACCGGATGCCCGCCTATGCCGCGGTGTTCATGGTGTTCACGCTGGCCTCGATCGGCCTGCCCGGGACCAGCGGCTTCGTCGGCGAAATCCTGGTGCTGGTCGGCGCCTTCCAAGCCAATACCTGGGTGGCGGCGCTGGCGTCGATCGGCGTCATCCTGGGCGCGGCCTACATGCTGTGGCTCTATCGCCGGGTGATCTTCGGCGAATTGACCAAGGAAGACCTCAAGAACATCGTCGATCTGGACAAGCGGGAGATCGCGATCTTCGCGCCTCTGGTCCTGGCGGTGCTTTGGATGGGGATCTATCCGTCCTCGTTCCTCGACGCGATCAGCGTTTCCGCTCAGAACCTGGCCGATAATTACGCGGCCGCGCTGAAGGCGGCGGCGTCGCCGGCCGCCCAGGCGGTTGCCGCGGGAGGCGCCCCATGAGCACCTGGCTCCCCGATCAGATGGTCGCGGCCCTGCCCGAAATGTTCGTGGCGGTGTCCATCATGGCGCTGCTGATGATCGGCGTTTTCCGGGGCGATACTTATGCCAGGACCATCAGCTGGTTCGCCGCCGCCGTGACCGTGGTCGCGATCGCGGTGGTGGCCGGCACCTCGGCGGGGCCGGGTGGGGCGTTCGGCGGGATGTTCATCGCCGACGATTTCGCGCGTTACGGCAAGGTCCTGGTCCTATTGGGCACGGGCATCGCCCTGGTGCTGTCGATCTCCTATATCGAGCGTGAGGATCTCGCGCGGTTCGAATACCCGATCCTGTTCCTGTTCGCCTGTCTCGGCATGATGATGATGATCTCGGCCAATGATCTCATCGCGCTCTATGTCGGGTTGGAACTGCAGTCCCTCGCGCTCTATGTGGCGGCCTCGTTTCGCCGCGATTCAGTGCGCTCGCCTGAAGCAGGGCTCAAATATTTTGTCCTCGGCGCGCTGTCGTCGGGCATGCTGCTCTACGGCGCGTCCCTGGTATACGGCTTTGCCGGCACCACCTCCTTCGAAGGAATCGCCAAGGTGGTGGGCCATGGGGACGGCTCGATCGGCGCCCTGGTGGGCATGATCTTCATCACCGCGGGGCTGGCCTTCAAGGTCTCCGCCGTGCCCTTCCATATGTGGACGCCCGACGTCTATGAGGGCGCGCCCACCTCGGTCACGACGTTCTTCGCCATCGCGCCGAAGGCGGCCGCGGTCGTCCTCATGGTCCGTGTCCTGGTGGGGCCCTTCGCGCCGATCACCGCCCAGTGGCAGCAGGTCGTCGTGCTGATCGCCATCCTGTCCATGGTGCTCGGCGCCTTCGCCGCGATCAATCAGCGCAACATCAAACGCCTGATGGCCTATTCGTCGATCGGCAATGTCGGCTACATGCTGGTCGGCTTGGCGGCGGGGACCGAGGCCGGGGTGCGCGGTGTCCTGGTCTACCTTGCCATCTATCTGGTGATGACCGCCGGCACCTTCGGCTGCATCCTGTGCATGCGGGTCCACGGACGGGCGGTGGACGCGATCGATGACCTGGCCGGCCTCGCGCGCACCAAGCCTTTGCTGGCCCTGGTTCTGGGGGTCTTCATGTTCTCCCTCGCCGGAATTCCGCCCTTGGCCGGGTTCTTCGGCAAGCTCTATGTGTTCCTGGCGGCGGTGGAGGCGGGGCTCTACGGGCTCGCCGTCATCGGCTTGTTGGCTTCTGTGGTGGCGGCGTTCTATTACATGCGAATCGTCAAGATCATGTATTTCGACGAACCGGCCGAGACCCTGGATCGGGTGCCGGGGCGCGAGGTCACCTTCGTCTTGGCGGGCACCGGTTTGTTCACGGCCCTGTTCTTCGCCATCCAGAGCCCCGTCCTGGTCTCCGCCGCCGCCGCGGCGAAATCCCTGTTCCCGGGATAGCCCCGCCCGCGCCGGCTTGGACGCCGTTCCCATGACCGACCCGACAACTGCGCCCGGGATTCCGGACTTCTTTGATCATGTCGCGCTGGATGCCGTCACCAGCACCAATGACGAGGCGCTGGCCCGGGCGGCGGATGGCGCGCCGGAGGGTGTTCTCATTACCGCGCGGGCCCAGACCGCGGGCCGTGGGCGCCGGGGCCGGTCCTGGGACAGTGCCGAAGGCAACCTGTTCCTGTCCCTGATCCTCCGCCCGGACGGGGGCGCCGAAGCCGCCGCCGCCGTGGGGTTCGCCGCGGCACTCGCCATCATCGACGCGCTTGAGCCGGTCTTGCCTGGTGGGACCGACATCGCGCTGAAATGGCCCAACGACGTGCTCATCGGCGGGCGCAAGATCTCCGGCCTCCTGATCGAGCGCACCCCTGATCCAAAGGCGGGGGCGCTGGTGCTGGGGGTCGGGATCAATCTGGCCTCCCATCCCGATGATACGCCCTATCCGGCGACCGACCTTGCAAACGAAGGGGGCGGTTCGGTGCCTCCCGGGCGCATCCTTGCGGCATTCTGTGGGGCTTTTCTTGCCCGATACCGTGGTTGGCAGGAGGGCGGTTTTGCGCCGCTCCGCGCCGCATGGATCGAACGCGCCAGGGGGATCGGTGGGCCGATTGTCGTGGAAATCGAAGGCCGGCGCTTCGACGGCCTGTTCCAGGGGATCGACGCCGCGGGCGCGCTTTGCCTTGACCTTGGCGCCGAGGGCATGAAAAAAGTCACCGCAGGCGACGTCTATTTTGACGATTCCGCCGTGGAGGATCCATGCTGATCGCGATCGATTGCGGCAATACCGACACCGTCGTCGGAATCTATGACGGCGAGGCGCCCAGAGGCGCGTTCCGCCACGTCTATCGCTTCCCCACCGATCCATCCCTGGGGGCGACCGATCATCGTTTGCTATTCGAGAAGGAGGCGGAGGAGGCAGGCCTCACCGAGGCCGCGTTGGAAGGCGCGGCCATCGCCTGCGTCGTGCCCGACGCGCTTGGCGCGCTGTCAGAATTCGCCGAAGCCGTCACCTCGGCCAAGCCGGTGGTGGTGGGTGCGCTGGGCAATGTCGTGGGCTGCGAGGTCCTGGTCGATCAGGCCGGCAAGGTCGGGGCCGACCGGCTGGTCAATACGCTGGCGGCATTCACCCTTTATCCGGGCCCTTCGATCATCGTCGATTTCGGCACCGCGACCACCTTCGACGTGGTTTCGCCCGCGGGCGCCTATGCCGGTGGCGTCATCGCGCCGGGGGTCGATCTGGCGCTGAGCGCGCTCGAAAGTGCGGCGGCGCTGCTGCCCGAGATCCAGGTGGCGAAGCCCGATCGGGTGATCGGCACGTCCACCAGCGAGGCGATGCAGTCGGGCATCTACTGGGGATATGTCAGCCTGGTGGAAGGGGTGATCGCCCGGGTGCGGCGTGAGGCCGGGGGCGGCACCTCCATCAAGGTCCTCGCCACCGGCGGTCTGGCGCCGCTGCTGGCCGACGGCACCGACGCCTTTGATGCGGTCGAGCCCAACCTGACGCTGACCGGCCTGGTCCTCAACTACCGCATCAACCGGCCTTCATGACCGGGTCCGGCGCCGTCATCGAGGCCGCCCGCGACGGGCTCGTCTACGTGCCGATCGGCGGTGCCGGCGAAATCGGCATGAACATGTACGCCTATGGCTGCCAGGGGAAGTGGATCGTCATCGAATGCGGCATCACCTTCGGCAACGAAACGACGCCTGGGATCGATGTGATGACCGCCGATCCCGCCTTTCTCGAAGACTTGGGAGACGACCTCATCGCCATGGTCCTCACCCATGCCCATGAGGATCACCAGGGAGCCACGGCCTATCTCTGGCCCCGCCTCAAATGCCCGGTCTATGCCACTCAGTTCACCGCGGCCATGGTGCGGGGCCGGCTGGCCGAGGAAGGGTTGCTCGAACGGGTGCCGCTCAAGGAGGTGCCGTTGAAGGGCGCGCTCGAACTTGGCCCGTTCAGCCTGCGCCTGATCACCGTGACCCATTCGATTCCCGAGCCCAACGCGCTTGCCATCGAAACGCCGCTCGGCCGTATCGTGCATACCGGCGATTGGAAGCTCGATCCCGATCCGCTGATCGGTGAGGTGGCCGACGAAGCCGCGTTCCGCCGCCTCGCGGAAAAGGGCGTGCTCGCCATGGTGTGCGATTCCACCAATGTCTTCGTACCGGGAGATTCGGGCTCCGAAGGGGACGTCCGGCGGGCTTTGGCGGAGGTGATCGGCCGCTACCGGAACCGGGTGGCGGTGGCCTGCTTCGCCTCCAACGTCGCGCGGATCGAGTCCATCGCGCTCGCGGCGGAGGCCAACGGGCGCGACGTCGCCCTGGTCGGCCGGTCGCTGTGGCGGGTGACGGAAATCGCCCGGGAATGCGGCTACCTGGAAGGCATCAAGCCGTTCCTCACCGAGCACGACGTGGGCTTCCTGCCGCGCGCCAAGGCGTTGTTGATCTGCACCGGCAGCCAGGGCGAGCGGGGATCGGCATTGGCCCGCATTTCCCAGCACGATCACGCCAACGTCGTGCTGGAAGAGGGCGACGCGGTGCTGTTTTCCTCGCGCAACATCCCCGGTAACGAGCGCAACATCTACGCCATGCAGGACCGGCTCGTTCATGACGGGGTGGAAGTCCTGACCGGCCGCGACGCACCGATCCATGTTTCCGGGCATCCGGCCCGTGACGAGCTGGCTCAGCTCTACGACTGGGTGCGCCCGGGCATATCCGTGCCCATGCATGGCGAGCACAGGCATTTGCGCGAACATGCCGCCTTCGCCCGCAGCCTCGGCATCAACGATGCGCGCATCGTCGCCGATGGCGCGG
>JAHEKA010000169.1 GCA_024638585.1 Rhodospirillales bacterium | reverse complement strand
GCCCCCTGGGCGCCTTCGAACAGGACCCGCTTGCCGCTGCGCCGTGCTTCGTCCAATCGCTGCCAGACGCAGCCGGCGTAGGGAAGGATCTTGGGCGCGATCTCGGCAAGGCTTTCCATCAATCCCGCCTTGTCGGTCTCATTGGCACCCAGGCCGCGCAACAGCGCGTTGTGATGGAACAGGAGCTGATCCAAGCGGGTCTCGAGCCCTTCGGCATCGGCGAGATCGCACACCCGGATAGCCCGGCGCCCCACCTTGTCCTCATAGGCCGGCCCGATGCCGCGCCCGGTGGTGCCGATCTTATTCTTGCCCTTGGCCTCCTCCAACGCGGCGTCGAGGTAAGGGTGAAGAGGCAGGATCAGGGCCGCGTTGTCCGCCACCAGCAGGGCGTCGGGGGTGATGTCCACCCCCTGACCGCGGATCGTCTCGATCTCCTCGATCAGCGCCCAGGGATCGACCACCACGCCGTTGCCGATCACCGAAAGTTTACCTGACCGGACCACGCCTGAGGGCAGCAAGGAGAGCTTGTAGGTCGTTTCGCCCACCACCAGGGTATGGCCTGCGTTGTGACCGCCCTGGAAGCGCACCACCACGTCCGCGCGCTCCGACAGCCAATCGACGATCTTGCCTTTCCCCTCGTCGCCCCACTGGGCGCCGACCACCGCGACATTAGCCATGTCAGTCTCCCGTTCCGCCGCCGACCGGCTTGGGCACGCCATCGGCAAGCACATGAGAGCAGCCGAGGCGGCGCGCCTCTGCAGCCGCATCGCCCGCCGGCTCCAACCCCGCCAGTGTGATCCAGCCCTCGGCCTGAAGACCATGGCGGACATCGGGCGCCGTCTCCATCGGCAGATAGACCCGCCGGGTTTCCCCATCCGGCGCGAGCGCCCCCAAGACCGTGTCCATGAACAGGGTGAAGCCGGTCGCCGGTTCGGCACCGTCATGGGCGGCTCCTGCGCTCACGGCTGTGGTCCCGTTGGCACCGCCGCCGGCAAGGTAACGCCCGCCTCGGCCCAGCTCCCCGCGCACCTCCTTGGCAAACACCACGAAGGTGACGCCTGTGTGATATTCGAAGCCCCGGTTCTCGACCGGGTCGACGGTCAACTTGATCCCCGGGTCGATGGCGGTCACCAGGGCAACCACCTCTTTCAGCCGTGCGCAGGCGGCCCGCGCGTCACCAGGCAGATCGAGGGCGTCCAGCGTCCTCAAGGCCGTTTCTGCCGGACCGGCGGCCCGGAGCAGGCTGGTGAGCAGGGTCGCGGCGGCGCCGCCCACCGCCTTGAGCTCCCCTTCATCCTTGCGGTCGAGCGCCGCCCGGATCCGGGCCTGATCCCCGGCATCCAGCCCCAGCCCGGCGAACACGTCACCGACCAAAGTCGGCAGGTTCAGGTCGATGGAAAGAGCCTCGATGCCGACCTCGGACAGCGCCTCATGGGCAAGGCCGATGACTTCCGCGTCCGCCTGGGGCGATTGGGACCCGATCAGCTCCACGCCCGCCTGGCCCACCTGGCGCTCCGGGCGCATCTGGCTGCCCGAAACCTGCAGCACCTGCCCGGCATAGCTTAGGCGCAGCGGCCGGGGCTCATTGGCAAGCCTGGTGGTGGCGATGCGCGCGACCTGAAGGGTCATGTCGGCCCTCAGTCCCAGCATCGCCTGGGACACCGGGTCCATCAGACGAAAGGTTTGGTTGGTCATGGCCGCGCCGGCGCCGCCCAGCAGGCTGTCCTCGAACTCCACAAGCGGCGCTTTGACCTGCTCGTAGCCCGAGGCCTGGAACACAGAGAGAAGGCGCTCCACCGCGCGCGTCTCGAACGCGGCATCCGGCGGCAGGATGTCGTTCATGCCGGGCGGCAGCAAGGCCTTTGAGGGTTGATCAGTCATGATGTGCGTTGAATTCCGGCGATGGCTCCGGTTTCGGCCAGGAGACCGTATGCTCAGCTTAGAGCGCTCCCCCGTCAAATGGAACCATTCCCGTCATGCCCCCCGGCCGCGGCGTCAGATCTGCAGTGCCTCGGCCTGGACCACATCGGCCAAGGCGCGCACCTTTTCGAGGGTCTCATCGCCCACCAAGCCATCTGTATTGACCAGGGCGATGGCATCCCCCCCCGCGTCGGCGCGGCCGAGGTGGAATGTCGCGATATTGATCCCCGCCTCACCCAACGTCCGGCCCAGATTGCCGATGAAACCGGGCCGGTCCTTGTTGGCGACATACAGCATGGTCTCGCCCAGCTCCGCCTCAATGGCGATGCCGTTGACCTCCACCATCCTGGGCTTGTCGCCGCCGAACAGGGTGCCGGCCACGGTGCGGGTCGAATTTTCCGTCTCCACGGTCAGCCGGATCAGGGTCTGGTAGTCGCTGGCCCGTTCGTGGGTCGATTCGGTGACGTCGATATCCCGGTCGCGGGCGATGATCGGCGCATTGACCATATTGACGGAATCCATCAACTCCGAAAGCAGTCCCTTGAGGACGATTGCGGTGAGCGGCCTCGTGTTGAGGTCGGCGACGGCGCCGTCATAGTCGATCGTGACGGATTTCAAGCCGCTTCTGGTGAGCTGGCCGGTAAAGGCGCCGAGCTCCTCGGCAAGCCGCATATAGGGCCTGAGCTTGGGCGCGTCCTCGGCGGACACCGAGGGCATGTTGAGCGCATTGACCACCGCGCCGCTGTTCAGGAAATCGGACATCTGCTCCGCCACCTGCAGGGCGACGTTCTCCTGGGCCTCGGTGGTGGCGGCACCGAGATGGGGCGTGCAGACCACGTTCTCCAGCCCGAAATAAGGGCTCTCCTTGGCCGGTTCGTCACGGAAGACGTCGATGGCGGCGCCCGCGACCCTGCCGGATTTGAGCGCCTCCACCATGGCGGCTTCATCCACCAACTCGCCCCGGGCGCAATTGATGACGCGCACGCCCTCCTTCATCTTGGCGATGGCCTCGGCGTCGATGATGTCGCGGGTGGCATCGGTCAATGGCGTGTGCAGGGTGATGAAATCGGCCCGGGCGAGAAGCTCGTCCAATTCCACCTTGCGCACGCCGAGATCCTTGGCCCGCTCCCCGGTGAGATACGGATCATAGGCAATCACCTTCATTTTAAGGCCCAACGCCCGATCGGCGACGATGGAACCGATATTGCCGCACCCGATGACGCCCAACGTCTTCGACGTCACCTCCACGCCCATGAACCGGTTCTTTTCCCATTTCCCCGCCTGGGTCGAGGCGTTGGCCTCCGGGATGTCGCGGGCCAGGGCGAACATCATGGCGATGGCGTGCTCGGCGGTGGTGATGGAATTGCCGAACGGTGTGTTCATGACAATGACGCCGCGGGCGGTGGCCTCATCGACGTCGATATTGTCGACGCCGATGCCGGCCCGGCCCACCACCTTCAGGTTGGTGGCGGCGGCCAGCACGTCCTTGGTGACCTTGGTGGCCGAACGCACGGCCAGGCCGTCGTAGTCGGCAATGCAGCCGATCAATTCTTCGGGCGACATGCCGGTCTTGAAATCGACATCGACACCGCGGTCTTCGAAGATCTTCACGGCGGCGGGAGACAGGCTGTCGGAAATGAGAACCTTGGACATGACCAGATCCTTTCAGGGCAAAAAGCTAGGAGAGACGATCCCGTGGGGAAATCAGGCGCCGAGCTCTTCGGCGACCGTCTCGGCCGCCCAGTCCAGCCAGGGGAAGAGCGCTTCAAGATCGGCTTTTTCGACGGTGGCGCCGGCCCAGACCCGCAGGCCCGGAGGCGCATCGCGATAACCGTCGAGGTCATATCCCGCGCCTTCGTCCTCCAAGAGCTTGACCATGCGTTTGGGCGCGGCCGCCCTAGCATCGGCATCGAGCGCCTCGAACCAGGGGGCGACGATCTTCAGACAGACCGAGGTGCAGGAGCGCAAAGCTTCATCGGCGACCAGGAAATCGACCCAGCCGGTGCGACCGACCCAGTTGGCGATGGCCGCCAAATTGCCCTCGGATCGGGCCATCAGGCCTGCAAGCCCACCGACGCTTTCGGCCCAAAGGAGGCCATCGATGGCATCCTCCACACACAGCATGGACGGGGTGTTGATGGTCTCACCCCGGAAGATGCCCTCAATCAACTTCCCGCCCGCGGCCATGCGGAAGATCTTCGGAAGCGGCCAGGGCGGTGTATAGGATTCAAGCCGTTCCACGGCACGCGGGGACAGCACGATCATGCCGTGCTGCGCTTCCCCGCCCATCACCTTCTGCCAGGACCAGGTCGTGACGTCGAGCTTCTGCCACGGCAGATCCATGGCGAATACCGCCGAGGTGGCGTCACAGAGCGTCAGGCCCGCGCGGTCGTCACGGATCCAGTCCCCATTGGGCACCCGCGCACCGGAGGTCGTGCCGTTCCAGGTGAAGACCGCATCGCGGTCCGGGTCGGCCTGGTCGAAGGCCGGCACCTCGCCGTAATCGGCGGCAAACTTGCGCAGGTCCTCGATCCTGAGCTGTTTCTCGATATCGGTAACCCAACCGGCACCGAAGCTCTCCCAGGCGAACACGTCGACGCCACGGGCCCCCAGAAGCGACCACATGGCCATCTCGAATGCGCCGGTGTCCGAGGCCGGCACGATGCCGATACGCCAATCGTCAGGGATACCGAGGATCGCGCGTGAGCGGGTGATCACCTCGGCCAGCTTCGCCTTGCCCTCGGCCGAACGGTGCGAGCGGCCCAGCGAGGCGTTCTTCAGGTTTTCGATTGTCCAGTTGGGGCGTTTGGCGCACGGGCCCGAAGAAAAGCGCGGGTCCGCAGGTAAGGCTTGCGGTTTCATTATCTATTCCTTCCAGAATAGTTGCACCCCGTTGGGGGGGTGTGGCCCGCGGCGGATAGTACGGATAAATGCTTCGCCGTCAACGGCAATAACGGCGCGCTCTCCGCATTACGGGAATGGCAGCCATGCGCGTTTAACCGAGTGATCTCAAAGAGTTGTCTGATGCCCTTGCGGCGGGTCGCGGAATAGGGTCCCACATCGCTCTGTATCACAATGAAAAGCGGCGGCCTACGCGGCCGCCGCTTCCCTTAAGGACGTGGTCCTTGGAGATTGCCCGGGCGTTAGGCCGCCTTGGCGATCTTCTTCTGCAGGCTGCCCAGGTCGCGCTTGATGCGCATGCGGAACGCCTGTTCCTTGGCCAGCTTCTTACGCAGCATGGCAAGCTGCTTGTGGACCGCGTTGACCTTCGCCGCAGGCTTCCGAGCGGGAGCCTTCCGCGCAGGAGCCTTCTTCCTGGCGATCACCCGCTTCTTGGCGGCCGGCTTGCGCACGGCCCTGCGGACGATCTTCTTCGCCGCGGTCTTCCGGGCAGCAGGCTTGCGCTTCGGCGCGGCCTTCTTCTTGGCCATCACCCGCTTCTTTGCGGCCGGCTTGCGCACGGCCCTGCGGACGGTCTTCTTGGCCGCGGTCTTCCGGGCAGCAGGCTTGCGCTTCGGCGCGGCCTTCTTCTTGGCCATCACCCGCTTCTTGGCGGCCGGCTTGCGCACGGTCCTGCGGACGGTCTTCTTGGCCGCGGTCTTCCGGGCAGCAGGCTTGCGCTTCGGCGCGGCCTTCTTCCGGGCGACGACCCGCTTCTTGGCGGCCGGCTTACGCACGGCCTTACGGACGATCTTCTTCGCCGCGGTCTTCTTCGCCGCCGGCTTCCGCGCAGGGGCCTTCTTCTTGGCCATCACCCGCTTCTTGGCGACCGGCTTACGGACGGCCTTCTTCGCCGCCGGCTTCCGGACAGGAGCCTTCCTCTTCGGCGCGGCCTTCTTCGCGGCGGTCTTGCGGACCGCGGTGCGAGACCGGGTCGTGGTCTTCGCGCGGGAACGGCGGGTCGAAGCCGGTTTCAGCTTCGGTTTAC
>JAHEKA010000168.1 GCA_024638585.1 Rhodospirillales bacterium | reverse complement strand
AGAAAGCCTCGCCCTGATCCTGGGTGCCGGTCCGCATGCCCGGGCACTCCGGCTTTCGGTTCTCCGCGCGGCAATTTTCGGCGCGATGCAGGCATCGGTCTCCCAGGCCCTGCGCCAAGGACTGCAAGGCGCCGACGCGGTGGATGACGCCTGCGGCCGCGCCGATGATACTTACGAAACGCAAGTCGCCGCCCTTGAGGGGACGCGGGACCATCTCGAACGGGTGCTGGCCGCCGCCTATCACGTGCTGGCCCAGGCCCGGGATGGGCAGGCGATCTCGATCCTGCTCGCGCTTGAGCCGTCGCTCGATCTCAGGCCGCTGGCCGCCCGCCTGGCGGGGCCTCAGACGGCCGGACTGAACGTCGTCTCCATGGGCGCCGAAGCCGCCGCCCGGGAGCTGTTCACCCATGCGGCCCAGGGCGCGCCGGACTGCCCGGATCTGCGCGAATTCGCGGCGCGCGCGGCGGCGGCGCACCGGGCCATCGCCCGCAAGGGCTTCGCCGCCGATGAGGCCCGGGATCCGGAAATCGTCGCCGGCTTTTCGAGCGGTGCCCCGGCGCTACTCCAGATCCGCGACACCCTTGGCCGATTCATCGCCGCCGCCGAGGCGCTGATGCCGCTGCCGCGCGACCGGGAGCGGCAGATGCTCACCGACCGCATTCTTTTCCTGACACAGTTTCGCATTCTCTACGGAGGCACCCCATGACCCATTCGGAGCCCCGCGCCCCCGATTCTTACGCCTTTGCCGAGGCCGTGTTCGTCGCTCTGGAAACCCTCGACCGGGTGGCTCCGGACGCGCACCGGGCCGGCGCGTCGCTCGACGCGGTCCATCCCCGGCCGCCGCGCGTCGGCTTCGACGATCTCTACCGCTTCGCCAATGACCCGGACGTGGACATGGGTGACGATCTGGCCCAGGCCCTTGGCGCCAGCCACCGGCTCCGCGCCGATCTTCGCCTGCTGGTGGAGCGCGCGACCCAAGGCGAGACGCTGATCGCCGCCGCCGCCAGCAGCGGCACCATCACGACCCGCCACGGCACCAGTTTTCGCATGACGCTCCGTGAATCCCGCGCCGACCGCAGCCAGGTCTACGTCCTGATTCAGATCAACGGCAAGGCGGCGTTGGCGCCCCGGGCGCTGTTCGTGATTGATGATGCATCGGCCTGCCGCAAGGTCTCCCTGCCGACGCCGCTGAACGGCACGGTGCAACTCCTGCTGGATGCGGATTCGGACATTATCGCGGCGCTCCGGGACCCGGCCACGGAGGTCTTCGTGCAATGAAGGCGATGAAGATCCTGATCGGCACCACCGACGGTCCCACCGAAGTTCAGCGAATCACGCCCGAGGATCCTGAGGTCCGCTCCGTGGTTTGCCTCGACGGCAAGGCCATCGCGCTGCCCATCAGCGAGGACTACGACGCCTTCGTGCGCCGTCCGACCGGTGTCATCGAAGCCTTGACCGGCCATTCCGCCTATCGCGTCGATATCTCCCAGCCCATCGGTTGCGGCTATAGCTGGCAGCTGGGCATCCTGGCGGCCCACATGCTGGCCGCGCGCGGGCGCTTGGCCGGTGCCCAGGACACGCCCCAGGCGGCACTGTGGCTGACGGGTGAGGTCGATCACCATTTCTCCATCGGCACGGTCGAAGATGTGGCGCTCAAGCTGATGCGTGCGACCTCGGCCCTCAAGGCCCTGATCGGGGCGGGTCAGCGTGTGACGGTGGTGGTCCCCGAGGCCTGCGGTGCGGAGGCCGCCAAGGCGCTGGCCGACGCTTTCCCCGGCGGCCAGGCCGCGCCCCGCCTGGTTGCCGCCCGCCATCTCGACGATGTCCTTCCGCTCTTGGGCCTGCCGCGCCTTAGGCGTCGCTTCCCCGGCGCCCGCATGGCGCTGGGCCGGGTCCGGCGCACCGGGAGGATGCTGGCGACCGGCGCCGCGGTCCTGGGCGGTGTCTTCCTCCTCGCCCTTGCCTGGTCGCAGGGCGGACCGACTGATCCCGCCGTGGCGCGGAACGCCGCGGTCCCGGCGACCCCGGTTGCCAAAGCCACAGCATCCACGGCTACCGAGGCCGATGGCAAAGACCAACGCCTCGTGGCTTCCCCGGCCGGCGCTCCGCCCAGCGTTTCCCTGATCGAAACCCGCGCGCCCGTCGGTCAGGGCTGCGCCGCGGTCGCTTTCCAGCGGGCCCAGCCGGTCATCTCCCGCCACCGCTTCGCCTCCACCGCCGCGACCTCCGAGGGGCCCGCCCGTCCGGTGCCGGCGGCCGGGCTCTGCGATTTGCGCCACCGCATCGTCAACACCGGTCTCGGCCGCCTGGAGATCGCCGTGGTGGCCGCGCGCTTTGAGCCGTCCGGCGCACGCTTCCGGACCCGCCCGCTGGCGATCGCCCGGACGCTGGATCCCGGCGAGACGCTGGACCTCGATGCCCGTCCGCCGCGGACGGTGCCTGAACCCCTTGTCCAGCGCCTCGCGGTGCTCGCCCTGCCCGGCAGTTGGCCGCGGTCGGCCGACCGCTTGAAGCAGGCGTCGGGCGCCCTGAGGGATGCCGGATCGGCGGAGTCCTGGGCCCGGGTGATCAAGGCATTGGCGGGCCAGGCCGTGTTTTTGACCACCGGCGGAGAAATTTTCACGCCGCATAGGGGTGGGGCCGAAAAAATCGGCCAGACCCTTCCATAACCCCGTTTGACAAGAGAATGGAGAAGGACCATCGCCATGGTTAACCGACGGAACGCAAAATCTTTCGCGCTGCGGGCTTCGGCCGCCGTCTTGCTGACACTGGGCTTGAGCGCCTGTTTCCTGGGCTCCGACAAGGATGCCGCCGAGGGGATCGGTTTCCGCCAGGCCCGTTTCGAGGAGATGAAGGCCACCACGGAATACCGGGCCTGCAGGGCCGAGGGCATGGATCTCGACAAGAAGGCTTTGGCGTCGGGCTCCGCGGGCACCTATCTCGCGAGCGCCCAGGTGCTGGAGAAATGCGAGACCAAGCTTGGCCCCGGCACCGTGGGCGACATCAGCATCGGCGAGCGCATGCGCGCCTATGCGTTGTCGGTCCAGAACTATCTGAAGGGCGGCGACGTGGCCCGGGCCCGGGACAATTTCGACAAGTTCCGCAAGGCCTTCCCGAACAACGATCTCTATTACGCCGACGGCACGTCGTTCACCAGCACCATGGAGGCGCTGCTGGGCCGCCAGGAACCCTGGTCCTTCGGCGAGTTCGCCAATCTCAACGTGCCTGATTCGCTCAAGGCCGAGATGCGGCGCATGCACTACTGGAAGGGAAAGTAGCCATGACACGCCAACACATCCTTATCCCTTCGAAAGCGGCGCTTTGCGCCCTGACGGCGGCATGGGGCCTGGGTCTTGCCGGCCCGGCCCTGGCGGCCACCGAGGCGGCTCCCAACTGGGCGCCCGCGTCCTCGGAGCGGTTGATCAAACTGCCCGGCAGTTACCTCAAGAAAGCCGTGGACCGGGACTTCGCCAAGTCCGGGCTGGCCCAGGCGCTGCAGGAAGCGGAGACCGCCCTGCGGTTGAAGCATCAGAGCCTGCAGGACATCCAGGAAGCCATGGAACGGGCGGACGGCCAGGTCCGGGTCGATCTGCGCCACCGGTTCCTTGCTGAAAAGCGCGCCTACCTCGATCTGGTGGCCCGACAACAGCAGCTCCGGCGCAAGCGCGCGCGCACCAAAATCAGGCTTTATGAGCGGTTGATGCGCAAGCTTGGGTTCAAGCGCAGCGCCATGACGCCGCAGAAAGTCGCCCTGGTGCAAAAGCAGCAGGCGGCGCTTCAGCGCCTGAACGCGACCTCCACGCGGGTCGATACCAAGCTGTTCCGTTCCTCCATGGGAAAGGAGAGCAAGTACGCCGCCGCCTATGCCGTCAATCTGGCGGCCATCGAACGGCTCAACGCCGCCATCAAGGCCCATCCCATGAACGACGAAGCCAAGTTCGACACCGCCGGGATGACCAAGGAAGACCATCTGCGCGGCCTGGTCGCCGCGGCCGAGGCGGAGCTTGCCAACCTTGATCAGGAAGCGGGCATTCTCGGGCTGATGGCCAAGCTGGTGTCGTTGGATGCCTTGGCGCTCAGCGACGACGTCGCCGGTGACAATGCCGAGGGCGATGAAGACGGCGCGCCGAACCAGGGTCTGACCCGGGCCGTCGATTTGTTTGTCACGAGATAACGGAGAACCGTCATGAAGATCCGCACCCTCATCGTCAGTGCCGCGGCCTGTGCCATGATCCTGCCGCTGGCCGTAGCCAAAGCCGGCAGCCTGGAGAATCTGGAGCGCGAGCGCGCCATGCTGATGCAGGCCATGCTGTCCGCCGACCTTTCGCCCAAGGAACGCCAGGGCAAGGTCACCCTGTCCCGCAACCGTTTGATCGATCTGGAGCGCATGGTCCTGCGCGACAAGAAGCTGGTGGGCCATAACACGCCCGCCGTGCGCGCGGCGTTCGAGAATTACGACCTGACCTTCCTGGTCCATGCCGCGGTCGAACGCGACCGGGCGCTCCTGGATCACTGGATGCACCAGGTGGGTGTGTCCACGCAAAGCCTGATGAACGCCAGGATGGGGAGGCGGTAGGATGGCGTCGGTCCTCAAGACGCTTGATACCGGGTCCCGGGCCGTCAGTTTCATGCTGGGTGGCCTTGCCATCGCCTTGGCGGTGGCCGCCATCGCCAGCTCCGCCAGCGCGGCGGAAATCAGCGACTGGGCGGGTCGGGTGCTAGGCTGGACCTTCGTCCTGCTTCTTGCATCCTTGATTCTCGTCTGCCTGTTCAGCTGGGTGCGCCTGCTGCAGGAGGGCACCACGCCGGCCACCGAGGTCTGGTACGAGGCCGGCATCCAGGCGGCCAACGGGGTCACCACCTTGGCCCTGACCTTCACCCTGCTTGGGATCAGCCTCGGCATCGGTTCGCTGTCCGGCCAGGAGCTGACCCCCGACACGATCCAGGCGGTGATCCGCAAGATGACCGCGAATTTCAGCCTGGCCTTTATGACCACGGTCATCGGCCTGCCGGTGTCGGCCCTGCTCAGGAGCCTCCTGATCGTGACCGATGCCCGCAACCGCAACCTGCGCGGCCGCGCTGATACCAACCGGTCCCTCTATGCAAGGAAAGGAGCCCAATGATGAAGTTCCTGCTCTTCAACATCACGGTGGCTGCCGCCCTGATCTTCCTGTTCACCACCGACCGCAGCGAAGTCACGTCGACCGCGGGCCGGATCCATGACGCCGCGGCAGAGGTCAAGGACGCGGCCCATCGCGTGGTCGAAGGCGGCCGGCGCTGGGTCGATCGCACCTCCAAGCGCGTGGGCGACGACGTCAAAGATGCCGCGGCCGGGGCAGCGGAGCCCCTTAAAAAGCACGAGATCCTCAAGACCACGCCGATGAAGCCGCCGGTCCTCGCGCCCACGGTGAAATCCGGGGCCAAGGTTAAGGAGTCGGCAACGGAAATGGCAAAGACCGGGGACCCGGTGGCTGCGCCGCAGTTGCAAACGCCGCAAACGCCGCAAACGCCTGAGCCCCGGACCGCGGCGCCTGTCGCGCCCAAGCCGCCGGCTTTGCCGCCTGTCGCCGCGCCGGTTTCTCTAGCGCCCGAGCAGGTGGCCGCGCTCAAGCGCCGGGAGGAGATCCTGCGCGGTATCGATCCCAAGATCCTGGCCCCCGCCGAAACGGCGAAGAAGACGCCCAAGACCGCGCCCAAGACCGTCGAGGCGCCCACCATGCCGCCGGCGGAACGGCGCAAGCAGCTGTTCGCCCTGTCGGAGGAGATGGAACTGATTTACGCGCGGTCGCTCGGCCAATAGGCGAGGCCGATTGACGGGGCAAGCCACGATGAAGAACCGAGGTTTTTGGGCGGGTGCATCTGTATTG
>JAHEKA010000167.1 GCA_024638585.1 Rhodospirillales bacterium | reverse complement strand
CGGAGGCGGAGCGTGAGACCGCGGTCGACAATCTGGTGGCCGAGATCGCCGCCCTCAATCCGGTCGCCCTCGAGCATGCCAAGATTGCCGCCTATACGGAGATGGACATGTCCTTCGACCAGGCGCTGAAGGCCGATGATGCGGTCTCACATCGGCTGCGGTTCTACACCAACCCGCTGGCCGACGTGGAGGGCTACCTGGAATCCCAAAAGCGCGGGGACAAAGCCTGATTCCCGGGGCGGAAATGGCCGCAAAGGGGGCGTCGTGAACCGGGATTTTTCCAGCATCGGCCGTGGCCTTCGCATCAGCGCAAGCCGGTTCCCCGACCGGCCCGCCCTGGTGGAGGTCGACCGCTTGAGCCTGACCTACCAAGAACTCGACCGGGGCGCCAACCGACTGGCACACGAGCTGGCGGCCCGGGGCGTGGGCAAAGGCGATCACGTGGCGGTGCTGTCGGAGAACTCGGTCGAGCACATGGCCGCGCTCTACGCGGTCAATCGGCTGGGGGCGGTCTCGGTCGTGCTGGACCCGAAATGGACCGCGTTTGAGGTCAGCCGGGCGCTGGATTTCTTCGATTGCCGGCTGCTGATCTTGGACGCCGCGCTCGGCGACCGGGTGACGCCGGAGGCCGCCGGGGGGCTCGAACTCGGTCGGCTGGACTATGAAACACGGGCCGGACGCTGCGACCTTCTGGATCAGGCCGCAGGGCGCCCGGCGACGGAACCCGAGGCCGACATCGACGATCGTGAGCTCTCCACCATCGTGCTGACGTCGGGCACCACGGGATTCCCCAAGGGGGTCATGCGCAGCCACCGCAATATCGAGGTCGGCTGCATCAATGGGGTGCTTGGCAAGGCGCAGGACGCGCACAACTCGGAGCTTGCCGTGGTGCCGCTCTATTATGGCTCGGGGCGGGGCAGCGTCACCGGTCAGATCTATATCGGCGCGACGGTCTACGTGCTGCCCCGGTTCGATCCCGAACGGGCGGCGTCAATGATCGGCACGGAAAAGATCAAGGCGATCGCGCTGGCGCCCACCATGTGCGCCCGGTTGCTCAAGCTGCCCAATCTGGAGCGCTATGATTTCTCTTCCCTGACCGCGCTGCGCAAGGCGGGCTCCCCCTTCCCCCGCGCCATGGCGGAGGAAACCATCGCCCGCATCACGCCCCATATCTATCAGACCTATGCCACGACCGAGACCGGGTGCGTCACCCTACTCAAGCCCGAGGAACAGCTGAGCAAGTTTGGCTCTTCGGGCCAGCCCGTCTGGGGCGTCGAGGTCGGGCTGGTTGATGAGGACGGCCGGGCGCTGCCCCAGGGGGAAGAAGGAGAGATCCGCGTGCGCAGCCCCAATGTGTGCATGGGCTATTACAAGAATCCGGAACTGGAGGCCGAGGTGATCCGCGACGGCTGGTTCCATACCGGGGACCTCGGCCGGTTCGACGCCGACGGCTATCTTTCCATCGTCGGGCGCACCAAGGACCTGATCAAGACCGGCAGCATCAATGTCGCGCCCAAGGAGATTGAAAACACGCTGCTTGCCATGGAGGGGATCGAGGATGCGGTGGTGTTCGGCGTGCCCGATCCGGAATGGGGGGAAGCGGTCAAGGCCGTGGTGGTGGCGAAGCCGGGGGCCGGGATCACCGCGGACGCAATCGCGCGCCGCTGCAAGAAGACGCTGGCCGGCTACAAGGTGCCGAAACACGTCGAGTTCGCAGACCACATCGAACGCAACGCGCTCGGCAAGTTCGTGCCGCCGGCGGATGCGCCAAAGACGGAATCCTAGCAAGCCTTGAGTTCGACCGGAGCAACGAACCAAAACGGGAGGTATCAAAATGAGCGATGCGTCAGCGCCGGCCGAACGGCCGGTCCAGTTTCTTTTCGTCTGTGTGTCGCGCCGGGTCGAAAGCCCGCCGGCGACGGCGCTGTCCGAAGCGGAAACCCGCAAGCAACATAGGGCGTATCTGCAGGATCTTCACGACAGTGGCCTGCTTTACGGCTCCGGCCCGCAACGAGAGGCATCGGGCACGGACCATGGCGGCGGCATCCATATTCTGCAGAACGTGGATGACATTGAAACCGCGCGGGAGATCGCGGCCCGGGAACCGTTCATCCGCGAAGGGTTCCGCACCCTCGAAGTCTTTGCCTGGCGCCGTGTCTGGTTCGCGCCTTGACGCGGCAAACCTCTCCCATCCGACGTTGATCCGATGTCCGCTTTTGACCCAGGGCGGACAGCATACGTTGCGGACCGAGCCTGTCCCGTCGCGGGCGTTATGGTAGATTCGATGTTGGTTGTGAGGCGACTGCCATGGAAAAAAAGCCCCTAGATGGACCCTTCGGCGTCGAGATTTCGGGGTTAAACCTGACGCAAAAACTGGACGCTGCAACACGAGCACATGTGAACAGCGCCTTCGTCGACAATGTGGTCCTTTGTTTTCGCGGGCAATCCTTCAAGACACCGGATGAATTTTTGCACGCGGTTGAGAATTTGGGCCGGCCGATGCCACCGGTTACCGCGACCTATCGGCTGCCTGGCTACGAGGCCATCGAGGAACTCACGAACCAAGCGACCGACAAACGGACAGGCGATGATCTGCCGCTTAAACGTGGCGGCTCCTGGCATACCGACCATTCGAACCTGGCGTGCCCACCCAAGGCCACCGTTCTCTATGCGATCGAAGTGCCCGAACTTGGCGGCAACACCGAGTTCACCAACCTTTACCTCGCCTATGACGCTCTGGACGACAATACCAAGCAGAGGATCCGCGGAAGACGAGCGTTTCATGCCTATCTCTCCCGGCGTGCGCCCCGCAAGCTGTTGACCCGCACAAAAGCTGAAGAGGAAGGCTCGTCCGGCTGTTGGCAGCCCCTGGTCAGGGAACACCCGGAGACCGGGCGCGCGGCTCTTTACCTCAATCCCATGCGCTGTGACGCTGTTGAGGGCTTGGACGAGGCAGAGGGGGACGCTTTACTCGACACGCTCTATGCCCATTGCGAGCAGCCCCAGTTTCAATACAGCCACCGTTGGCGTCCCGGAGATGTGCTGATCTGGGACAACAGGTGCGCCCTTCATCAGGCGACCTTCGATTTTGATCGACACAAACTTCGTTACCTTCATCGCATCATGCTGAGGGGTGACGCCCCAAGATTGGCAATCTAGAATCCAGTGTGCGCCGAGGTCAGGAACGGCTCGCTAAGTCGGACCGACCATGTTTGCTTTTCAGAGGTTTTTTCCCGCCATTCGCCTTTCAGCTCGTTAGCCCAATTTCCGCCCGTGACCCGAGGCGGACACGGAATGCCTATGAAATGTGGATTTTATTGCCTCACTTATCGTGGGTTCCGAGTTAACGGCACGAATCGGACGGCGATGACCTTACGTCTCACCAATCGCCCGCTGCGATCCTTCTCAAGAACGATGAGAGACTGATGACCCAAAGCGTCTTCCAGGGGCATGACCAAACGCCCACCGGGCTTCAGCTGGGCAATCAGGGGCGGCGGGACCTCCTTTGGCGCAGCGGTCACCACAATGCCATCGAAGGGGGCGTGCCGTGGCCATCCCTTGTAGCCATCCCCCGCCCGGACGGTGACGTTGGCATAGCCGAGACGTGCCAAGTCGGCGGCGGCGCGGCGGGCCAATTCTTCAACGATCTCTATGGTGTAGACATGGCCCACGAGGAGAGACAAAACGGCCGCCTGATAGCCCGACCCGGTTCCCACCTCTAGCACCACGTCCCCGGGACGTGGTTGGAGAAGCTCGGTCATCAAGGCGACGATGTAGGGCTGGGATATGGTCTGGCCGCGGCCGATGGGCAGTGGACGGTCGGCATACGCGTTAGACCGATGACGTTCCGGGACGAGCATGTGGCGGGGCACTGTGCCCAAAGAGGCCAGCACGCGCCGAGAAATCCGTCCGCCGGGCGCGCCGGACCCGGGTTGGAGAGCATAGGCGCGCACGGTCTCAACCATTCGCGCCCGCTCCGTGACAAAATCCGGCGCGTCGTCGGCGCCACAGGAAACGGCCAACGCGGCGACGGCCAACAGACTGCATTTCAGTACCCGTCGCGGAAGGCGTCTCATGGCTGCACCTCTGTAGGTCCCTTTCCATTCATTGCATGGAAACAGCCTGCCCAGAAGGGCTGATCCAGTTTGTATGTTAGTCGAATGTGGGCTTGGGAAAGGGCCAAAATCGGCTGATGCGACCAGTGACCGCCCAAGAACGAAGGCAGCCGTCAGGACGCGGTCAAATCGGTTCCCTGCCGAAGCGAAGAAGTCGGTCCCGGACCGGCGGCGAGGAAAATGGCCCGGAGACGAGCGCAGTGAAGCAGGCGCAGGCCTTGATCTTGGGGAGGACATGAGGCGTTGAAACGTTAGCCACCCAACATTGTCCTAATCGTCGACCCAGCCCACGATATTCAACACCACCCAAACCGGAGTGCTCGTTAGGTTACGCTAACGCTAGAAAACGAAAACAAACAGGACCCAGCCAAATGCAAAAAGTCCACCAGCCACCAATACTCCGATCAATTCATCGTTCATGCGACTATCTCCTTCAGTTTGCGGCGCTATTTTCTGCGAGCTGTGTTTGAGGGAGTAGCAGCTACTATACACGATATCATATGGATTTCGACTTTCCGCCCTCACCCCCTAATCCGAAGCCTCTTCTGGCTTGTGAAGTGCTTTCGCGGCTGATGCGCCAATGGGAGATCCAGAATGGCTCGGTTAGTGATTGCGCCTGGGCTGCAGCAGGGATGCAGAAGGAACGAAACGTCCTCGCTTGAGGCTCATTTCCTGTCAGTTGCTGACTTGATCCGGTCGTCATCCGGGTCAAGGAAGGTCGTCGGCACGAAGGCATCAGAGGTAGATAGGTATTCGCGGACCGCCCCAACCCGAATCACGGTTCTGACATAGTCGGATTTACAAGTCTCAACGTCCTCTCGAGAGCAGAGTTCTGCCACGGTTTTTTCGGAAACATCGCAAAGCAGGCACACGGCTTTTTCGTCGATCCATTCTTCGTTTGGATCGAAATCAACCTGGAACCGATAGGTGCCGACAAGGATATCCGAGTCTTCGGCCCCAGCATCGTGCAGCACTTTGCGGTTGCTGATAATGCTCCGATACCTTTTCTCATCCTCTTCACTGAGACGGTCTGTCCCGACAAACAGGTTCCATCGTGCATACAGTTCCCACCACTTCCACCCGTCGTAAATGGGGAGATTCCTCAGCGAAGGTTCGCTGACCGTATCGACAAGGGGCATGTATTGCAGTGCCGCCTCAGCTCCGGTCTGATCGATGCTGCGAACTGGCAAGGAAAGTTCTTCCAGCCCGAAATAGGAGCGGATTATGCGCTCCGGACCATCCGCACCGAGAATCCGCCGCACTTCCACCAAGAAATGACAGAGTTCCACCCTTGTTAAGGAAAGGGCAGCGATTTCGGCCGACTTAAGGGCCTCGTGTACATACGCGCGATTGGGGACTGCTTTCATGGAACATCCTTGATTTGGCAGGTGTCCGTTAGCAACCAGGCGCGCAGGATAGCCGTGCCTATCCTGCGGGTGCGTGGAATGCTGGCCTCCCCGGGCAGACAATTGGCTTCAGGCCGATTTCCAATGTCTCCTTCTGGCCGGAAGCGGATGTTAACTCAACCCCCGTCAATGACCCAAAGCGGACATCGGAGTTCATGCGAAAGATTGATTCCGGGGGCCTGCATTCTTGGACGGCCCGTCGCTCCAAGTAATCAAGGATCGACAGTAGTCCAATAACGGGACCCCTGCCCGCCGCGAAAGACTCACGCTCCTATTTCCTAAACTTAGTTGGGGTCATCACAATATATTGTGTTACAAGCCCATATAATACATAGTCTTGTGTTTTTTGAAAAAGGGCGCCT
>JAHEKA010000166.1 GCA_024638585.1 Rhodospirillales bacterium | reverse complement strand
CCTGGAACTCACGCCCGATCCGACCAGGGGAGCGGGGAGCTTCGATCTGGAGCGTAACCAATCGGCGGGATCGCGGCCCAGCGGCACGGTCGCCGAAGGGCCCGGTCATCCCGCATTGATCGTCCTTACCTCGGGTTCAACTTCTCGGCCCAAACTCGTTCCGCTGGATCACCGCACACTCATTCACCGGGCGCAGAAACACGCCCAGTGGCTTGAGTTGTCATCTGACGATCTCGGCCTCCTTTTCATGCCGCTTTTTCATGGCCAAGGTCTCAATGCGGGCCTTTACCCCCCTCTTCTGGTCGGTGGAGCGATCATCGCGGTTGCGGATTTCGATCCGTCTGGTTTCGCCCGGCTGCTTCGGGAGTATGCGCCGACTTGGTTCCCCGCCGGTCCGACGCATCTCCGGGCCCTGCTGGGTGAAATCTCCGAGGACCCGGCGCGCTTCGGAGATCTGCCGCTCAGGTTTGTTCGGACGGGATCCGGTCAGCTGTCCGCCGAAGAGTTGGAGATTTTGCAGGACGCGTTGGGCTCGCCTGTTGTCGAGACCTATAACACCACCGAGACCGGCCAAATTGCCGGCGGTCTCTTGTCCTGGTCACGAAACGAGGGAGGTGTGTCGCCGATGGCGGTGTCGGGGGAGGTGGCGATCATGAGCGACGATGGCGCCGCGCTCGAGCCCGGGGAAAGCGGAGAAGTGGTTGCCCGCGGTGCATCGGTATTCAGCGGCTACCTCGACGACGCTGCTGCAACCGCCGAGGCCTTCCGCGACGGTTGGGTCCGAACCGGCGATATCGGCGTGTTGGATGATGACGGTTTCTTGACGATCAAAGGCCGGATCAAGGATGTCATTAGCCGCGGCGGGGACACAATTTCGCCTCAGGAGATCGAATCCGTCTTGCAGTCACATCCCGCGGTTAGAAGAGCCGCGGCCTGTGCTATTCCGCACCCGACCCTTGGCGAGCAAGTGGCTGCCGCGGTCGTCGTCGAACGGGGAACCGCAACGACCCCGGCTGATCTCAAGCGGTATGCCAGGGACAGGCTCGCGACATTCAAGGTCCCGCGGCGGATCATTGTTGTTGATGAACTCCCAACGGGCTCCACGGGAAAGATCCGTCGCGAGACGCTCGCGGATCAAATGCGCGCGCTGAGCCAGCATGAGGACCAGGAGCGGGCACACAATGGGGGGGCGGCAACCCCTCTGGAGGCTGATCTCCTAGAGATTTGGCGCCGCCACTTCGGCCGGGACGACATTTCCATCGACGATGATTTTTTTCTGCTTGGGGGCGACTCCCTCCAAGCCATCGACTTGTTTCTTTCCATCGAGAAACACCTGGGAAAGGTCCTGCCCCGATCGATATTGTTGACCGCCTCAACCGTCCGAGAAATGGCCCGGCTGATCGATTCGAGCCTCCAATCGAAATGCTTGGTTCCGATTGATCCGGAAGGCAGGCTGCCCCCACTTTACTGCGTGCATGACGGGTCGGGACAGGTCCTGCTATTTCGCCATCTGGCCCGCCATCTCGGCAGCCAGCAACCGCTGTTTGGATTGCAGGCGCGCGGACTGGACGGGAAGGCGCCGTTTCATGCTTCCATCGAAGAGATGGCGAGGGATTATTTGAGCGAGATTCGCGCCCACCAGCCAAACGGGCCGTACTATATCGCTGGCTACTCCTTTGGTGGGAAAGTTGCTTTCGAAATGGTCCGCCAACTCCAGGCCGACAATAAAGAGATCGGCCTCCTCGTTTTGCTTGATTCACACATACTGGGCCCGGGGTCCCGTGTTTCGCCGTGGACCTGGCTCCGGCGGCATGGCGAGAGACTTGCCAATTTGTCGCGGAGAGACCTACTCCCCTACCTCAAGAAAAGGATCCTGAACCTCCATAAATTTATTCGCGCCGGCATGCTGAGACCCGCTGTGGCCCGGACGCTCGAAATGAACTTGTCGGGGGAGCCGGTGTCGCCTGATCTGGCGCCGGCGATCGCGGCGCATCTTTCCCGGCGCTATCGACCCCCAATGATTGATTGCAGGGCCGTATTGTTTCGGGCGGAGCTCTACCCTTGGGGTCATCCCAACGTCTACAGCCGATGGAATGATTGGATTGAAAATGACTTGAGGACCCGAAATGTCATGGGCAACCATGAGGATTTCCTGGAGGAGCCGCATGTCGCTGATGTCGCGCTACAGCTTGCTGAGGAGTTGCAGCTGGCAAGAGAGATTGGTTCTTCTTCCGAATCGCCGACAAAGAAACATTGAACGGCTTGGCGGGGGAGATCGCGGTATCGGACCGCCCATTAACGCCATTTCCGCTTTGTGTCGAAATCGGACGTTAGGGGTGGAGAATGCGGTACAGTGATCGGTGCCGGGTCAGTGTCCCGGCCCTGATAGTGTGCAAGATCATTACAAGATTCCGCCTGTGCGCCTGCTGGAACCCTTAAGTTTGTCGAAATGTTCTCGATGCGACTAGTGTTCGCTATCAAGACGATGCATTTCGCCTTAGGCGGGGCCGAGCGGGTCATGGCGACCCTTTGCAACGGTCTTGCCGATCGTGGCCATGACGTGACTTTGGTCAGTTTCGATCACAAGGGGGCGGAGCCGGTCTATGAATTGACGACCCAGGTCGAATGGGTCCGACTGGACATGGGTGAACCCTGGGCCCCAAGCAAACTCGGCGAAACACGCCGGCGGATATCCGGCCTGCGCAGCATCTTGCGCCAACAACGCCCGGACGTGGCCGCCGGCTTCATGCATAGCTCATGTATTCCACTGTCTATCGCTGCCTTGGGAACAGGGATCCCCTTGGTGTTCAGCGAACACATCGTGCCGCAGTACTATCGTGATCGGCGTCTCGAGTACGTCTTGTTTCTTCTCTGCGCGTCGCGGGCGGCCCGCGTCACAGTGATCAGTAAAGCCTTCATCCCCCTGTATCCGCGCGCCTTGGCGTCCAAGATGTGTGCGGTCTCCAACCCGGTAACGCTCCTTTCGTCGGAGAAAGCGTCCGTCGCCGGAGAAGAAGGGGGCGCGAAGGTGCTCCTATCGGTCGGACGTTTGGTCGAACAAAAGGATCACGCGGCCTTGCTATGCGCCTTAGCCGCCATCGCGCCCGATTATCCTGATTGGTCCCTCCGCATCGTCGGGTCGGGGCCGCTACGAAACGATCTGGAAGGCCTCGCCCGATCCCTTGACATTGGCGAACGCGTGGCGCTGGTCGAAGCAGTGACGGACATCGCCGCCGAATATCGCGGTGCCCATCTCTATTGCATTCCTTCCCGTTATGAAGGCTTGGGCCTGGCCGCGGCGGAAGCCCTCTCCCTGGGCCTGCCTGTGGTGGGCTTTGCCGATTGTCAGGGTGCCAATGAACTCATTGAGGATGGGATCAACGGGATCCTGGTGTCGGGAAGGGATCGGGTCGGCAGCTTGAGCCATGCGCTGGCGGAGTTGATGGGGGACAGTGGCCTGCGTGTGCGGCTTGGCTCTGAGGGGCCTAAGATCCTGGACCGCTACAGCCCGAATCAATTTGTCTCACACTGGGAGACATTGCTCTCGTCCTTAAGGCCCGACGCGGCATAGAGGGAAAGCCACCGTGTCAGGTTTACGCCGGTCCACCAGGCGGCTTTTCTTGCGCCTCAATCTGGCACCCCGCGATCAGGCTAGGTCGTCTCAATTGCCGATAGCTTGTTAACCCGATGTCCGCTTTGGGTCACAAGCGGATATCTGGTTGGCGGGGTTAAAGCTCAGCAGCCGGGTCTTTTGGATGACCCCTCAAGATGTTGCCCATGGGACGCTTTGGCAATGACCGGCTTTAACCTTAATCGGCAACACATGGCTATGTAGTGACCGAGCGGCGTTGGATTGCGGATCCCCAAGGTGGACGAAATACTGCGCCTGAGTTGGATTCTGAGTGGAGTTTTTCAAATGTGTATTTCTTCCGTGGATTGGATGAAAAGATTCTTGAGCGAGGAGGAAGGCGTCACGGCCATCGAATACGGGCTCATCGCCGCGCTCATCGCAGTGGTTATCATTGCTGCCATCGGTATGGTGGGGACAGAGTTGGGATCTACCTTCACGACTATTCAGACTGCCGTCTCCAATGCCAATGGAGGTGGCGGGAGCTGACCGCAAAAACCGGTTCTTTTGATGAATACCCAACTGCGCCCCAGGTAGGGGCGTTTTTCTTGTAAATACGGTGCCGCCAGGATGTCCGCGCTGGGTCACGAGCGGACATCGGGTTGACGGGCTGGGAACGCGGCTCGGTCGGGCTCATCAAGCAGAGCTCAGAGGTTCGCAATCGCCGGGAGCCCGGCCCTAGACCGGGCGCCTGGCCTTCAAGGCAGCGGAGATCGTCCCGTCATCGAGGTAATCGAGCTCGCCGCCCACCGGCACCCCATGGGCCAGGCGGGTGACGGCGACGTCGCGGCCTTCCAGCCGTTCGGAGATGTAATGCGCCGTGGTCTGGCCGTCGACGGTAGCGGGCAGGGCCAGGATCACCTCGCGCAGTTCCGGCAGCTCGGCGCGGGCGAGGAGCCCCCCCAGGTTGAGGTCTTCCGGCCCGATGCCGTCCAGCGCCGACAGCACGCCACCCAGCACGTGGTAGCGGCCGCGGAAGGCGCCGGCGCGCTCCAGCGCCCAGAGGTCGGCAACCTCCTCCACCACGCAGATCTGCGCCCCGTCACGCCCCGGATCGGCACAGACGCCGCAGGGGTCGCGCGAATCGAGATTGCCGCAGATGCCGCAGCTGCCGATGGCCTCGGCGGTTTCCTCCATCACCCGGGCCAGGGGCAGCATCACCGTGTCCTTGCGCTTGAGCAGATGCAGCGCCGCCCGGCGGGCCGAGCGCGGACCCAGCCCCGGCAGCTTCGCCAGCAAGCCGATCAGGCGTTCGATCTCGGGACTGGACATGGGCTAACGGCGCGCCCTCAGAAGGGCAGCTTCATGCCCGGCGGCAACTGCAGCCCGCCGGTCACCTCGGACATCTTCTCGGCCACGAAGGCCTCGACCTTGGTCTTGGCGTCGTTGAAGGCCGCCGTGATCAGGTCTTCCAGGATGGCGACATCGTCCGGGTCCACCAGGGAGGGATCGATCTTGAGCTTCCTGAGCGTGCCCTTGCCGGTCAGCGTCACCGTGATCAAGCCGCCGCCGGACGTGCCGGTGATCTCGGCCTCGTCCAGGCGGGCCTGCATCTCCTGCATCTTGGTCTGCATCTCCTGGGCCTGTTTCATCATCTGGCTCAGGTTCTTCATTGCTCGTCCTCCGGGCTCTCACTGTCTGGATCGATCAGGGGCGCCTCTTCCCTTCCCAGGCCGGCGTCGCGCACCTCGGCGATTTCCGCCCCCGGAAACGCCTCCAGCGCCGCCTTGACCAGGGGATGGGCGGCGGCCTCGCGCTTGCGCGCTTCTTCAAGGGATTGCAACTGCTGCGCCAGGGTCGCGGCACCGGCCTCGCTTGAAAGCGAGATCGCCCAGCGCGTGCCGGTCAGCCGCTGCAGGGTGGCGCCGAGGCGGCTGGCCAGGGTCTGCTCGGCACCCTCGGCGGGGCGGAACTCGATGCGCCCGGGCGCGAAATGGACCAGATGCGCCTGGGTCCGCAGCTCCGAGGCCAGCCGCGCTTCCCGCGCGCCGTCCAGCACTTCGATGACGGCTTCGAAACTTTCCGGCAGCGCCGTCGCCGGCGCCTCCGTCGGCGCCGGCTCTGTCTCGGTTTCCGGTTGGGGCTGGGGCGCCGGGGCGGCCTGGGAGACCGGCGCCGAGGGTGGCGGCGGCGCATCGGTCATGTGGCCCGGCAGGGATGCGGGATCGGCGGGCGCTTGGGCGGGCGCAGGCGCGGCGGTTTGGGTCGCGGCCGTCGTTTCAGGGGTGGACTGCGCCGCGGGTGCCGCCGCCGGTGCGGGCTTCGCCGCCGGGGCCGGCGCCGG
>JAHEKA010000165.1 GCA_024638585.1 Rhodospirillales bacterium | reverse complement strand
ATCACAAACGGCCCGGAGGTAACCGGGCCGAACCTCATTCCACCGTTCCATTATCACCGTTCACACAACGACAACATGGAGGACCAGCAATGGGACAAACGGTTAAGCTGACCGCCGCGGACGGCTTCGAGCTCGACGCCTACCGCGCCGACCCGGCCGGCACCCCCAAGGGGGCCGTCGTCATCATCCAGGAAATCTTCGGCGTGAATAAGCACATTCAGGAAGTCTGCGACGGCTATGCCGCCGACGGCTATGTCGCCATCGCGCCGGCGCTTTTCGACCGCGTCCAGAAAGGCATGGATCTCGGCTACGACCCGGAATCACAGGAAACCGGCAAGTCGACCCGGGGCAAACTGAACTGGGACGAATCGCTGGCCGACGCCCAGGCCGCCGCGGATGCCGTGCGCGACGCCGGCAAGGTTGCCATCATCGGCTATTGCTTCGGCGGATCGGTGGCCTGGCTCGGGGCGGCGCGCGGAAATTACGACGCCTCCGTGTCTTACTACGGCGGCAATGCCGCGGACTTCGCCAATGAGGCGCCCAAATGCCCGATCATCTGCCACATCGGCACCGAAGATCGCGGCATCGGCCCGGAGAAGGTGGAAAAGATCAAGGCGGGCCAGCCCGACGTGCCCGTTTATATGTATGAAGGGGCCGGCCACGGTTTCAACTGCGATCACCGCGGCTCCTATCATGAGGAAGCGGCCAAGCTGGCACGCCAGCGCACGCTCGACTTCCTCGCCGAGCACATCGCCTCCGAGGCGGCAACGGCTTAAGTTTTCCCGCGTCGCGTCTTCTTGCGGCCGGCGGCCCGATCGGGTTGCCGGCCGTAGTTCTTGAACAGCTTGACGACTTTTTCCATTTCGCGCTTGGGAAGGATCTTCGGCCGCCCGGCGGAAAGGGCCAGCAGGTATTGGCGGGCGAGGTTCTCCACCTCGACCGCCAACGCCAGCGCCGCATCGAGATCGGCGGCACAGGCAATCATTCCGTGGTTGGCAAGCAGGCAGGCGGTGCGGCCCTTGAGCGCCGCCAGCGCATGGCGCGACAGGGCCCGTGAGCCGAAGGTGGCGTAAGCGGCGCACCTGATGTCCGCACCGCCCGCCACCGCCACCATGTAATGGAAGGCGGGAATCGACTTGCCGAGACAAGCCAGCGCCGTGGCGTGGGGCGGATGGGCGTGGAGCACGGCACCGAATTCGGCCCGGGCCTTCAAGATATCGCCATGGAACGGCCATTCGGACGACGGCGCCCGCCGCCCGGTGGCGCGCCCCTCGAAATCCATCGCCGTGATGTCGGCCGGCCTGAGGCCGGCGTAATCCATGCCGGTCGGCGTGATCAGGTAGCCGGTGCCCGCGCGCACGCTGGCATTGCCCGCCGTGCCGATGTTGAGACCGAGTCGCGCCATCTCCTGGGTGGTGTGGATCAGCTTGCGGCGGAGCGCGTCATGGGCCATGGAGCGTCCCGCCGATTACGACGCCCCCAGCACCCGCCCGGCGACCGCGTCGAGACGGGCGAGAAGGTCCGGATCGCGCGCTTCCGGCGCCGTGATGAGCGCCGTATCGAGCGACCGGTGGCACCCTGCCGGACAGGGGTTGGGCGCGTCCTTGAGCGCCGGCGCCAGCGCCTCCACCAGACCGCGCGCGGCGTCGGCATTGGCCATCAGGGTGGCGATAATGGCGTCCACGGTGACGTCCTCATGGCCCTCGTGCCAGCAATCGTAATCGGTGACCATGGCGACGGTGGCGTAGCAGATTTCGGCCTCCCGGGCGAGCCGGGCTTCAGGCATATTGGTCATGCCGATCACATGCGCGCCCCAGGAGCGGTAGAGCTCCGATTCGGCAAGCGTTGAGAACTGCGGCCCTTCCATGGCGAGATAGGTGCCCCCCGCCGCAGTGGTGATGTCCCGGGCGCGGGCCTCCGCTTCCACCAAGCCCGCAAGCCGCCCGCACACCGGGCGCGCCATGGAGACATGAGCCACCATGCCGGTGCCGAAGAAGCTTGCCGGCCGGGCCTTGGTGCGGTCGATGAACTGGTCGACGATGACGAAGGTGCCCGGCGCGAAATCCTCATGCAGCGATCCGACCGCGCTGATCGAAATGATCTCGGTCACGCCGACCCGTTTCAAGGCGTCGATATTGGCGCGGAAATTGATTTCACCGGGTGGAATGCGATGACCGCGTCCATGGCGCGGGCAGAACACCACCGGCTTGCCGCCGATCTCACCAAACAGAAACTCGTCGGACGGCGGGCCGAACGGGCTTTCCACCGCTTCCCAGCGCGTCTTGATGAGCCCGTCGATCTCATAGAGGCCGGAACCGCCGATCACCCCCAGTACGGGTTCGCGCGTCTCAGCCACCGCCTGGCCTCCGTCACGACCGGCTAATGGAGGTCGGACCAGATCTTGCGCTTGAGCGCGTACAGGAAGGCGGTGAGAACGACCAGGAAGATGATCACCGCTCGGCCCATGGATTTGCGCTCTTCCAGCTCCGGCTCCGCCGCCCAGGCCAGGAAGGTGGTCACGTCCTTGGCCATCTGCGGCACCGTCGCCTTGGTGCCGTCCTGGTATTGCACGGCGTCCGGTGCCAGCGGCGGCACCATGGCGATCTGCTGACCGGCGAAGGCCTCGTTGTAGAACATGCCTTCGGGCATCTTCATGCCCTTGGGCGGCTCTTCCTTGTAGGTGGTGAGCAGCGCATACATGTAATCGATGCCGTTGAGCCGGGCCTTGGTGATGACCGAAAGGTCCGGCGGATAGGCGCCGTTGTTGGCGGCCCGCGCAGCTTGCTCGTTGGGAAACGGGCTCTTGAAGCGGTCCGACGGCTTGCCCTTGCGGGCGTACATCTCGCCGTTGTCGTTGGGCCCGTCCTGAACCTCGACCTCGGCGGCAAAGGCCTTGACCTGATCCTCGGTGTAGCCGAGCGCCGCGAGGTTCCGATAGGCGACATGCTTGAGGCCATGGCAGCCGGCGCAGACGTTCTTGTAAACCTGGAAGCCACGTTGCAGGGAGGCCCGATCGAAGGTGCCGAACAGGCCCTGGAAGGACCAGTCCTGTGCCTTGGGCTTGGGCGCGGTCGCGGCCGAAAGGGAACTGACGGTGACGGCACCTGCGGCAAGGGCAATGGCGGAAACGGCGAGAAGGGCTTTGATGTTTTTCATGGCCTCACTCCCCTGCTTCCGCGCGATTGCCCAGCACCGGTTCGGAGATGCTTTCGGGCAAGGGCCGGGTCGGTTCGAATTTCGCCAGCAAGGGCATCAGGATCAGGAAGTGGAAGAAGTAATACGCCGTGGTGATCTGCCCCAGTTGCACGTATTCGAAATTGTCGATGCCGGGGAACACCTTGTCGTTGGGCGCCTTGGCCCCGACCAATCCCAGCAGGATGCAATCGACCAGGAAGACCCAGAACAGTTGCTTGTAGATGGGTCGGAAACGGGCCGAGCGCACCTTGGAGAAATCGAGCCACGGCAGCAGGAACAGGATGAAAATGGAAGCGAACATGGCGATCACGCCCAACAGCTTCGCTTCGATGAACCAGATATCGAAGGTGATCGACCGCAGGATCGCGTAGAACGGCAGCAGGTACCATTCGGGCACGATATGAGCGGGCGTCACCAGGGGATTCGCCGGGATGTAGTTGTCCGGCTCGCCCAGCGCATTGGGCGCGAAGAACACGATCGCCATGTAGAAGATCAGGAACACGCCGAGGCCATAGAGATCCTTGATCGTGTAATAGGGATGGAAGGGGATCGAATCCTTCTCCGACTTGCGGTCGATGCCGAGCGGATTGTTGGAGCCGTGAACATGCAGCGCCCACAGGTGAAGCACCACCACACCGACGATGACGAACGGCAGCAGGTAATGCAGCGAGAAGAACCGCTGCAGGGTCGGATTGTCGACCGCGAAACCGCCCCACAGCCAGGTCACGATGGCATCCCCCACCCAGGGAATGGCGGAGAACAGGTTGGTGATCACCGTAGCACCCCAGAAGCTCATCTGACCCCAGGGCAGGACGTAGCCCATGAAGGCGGTCATCATCATCAACAGCAGGATGACGATGCCCAGCCACCACAGCAGTTCCCGGGGCGGCTTGTAGGAGCCGAAATAGAGACCCCGGAAGATATGGATGTAGACAACCAGGAAGAACATCGACGCGCCGTTCATATGGATGTAACGGATCAGCCAGCCGTAATTGACGTCGCGCATGATGCGTTCGACCGAATTGAAGGCATGATCGATGTGGGGCGTATAGTTCATCGCCAGCACGATGCCGGTGGCGATCATGATGACCAAGATGATCCCCGCAAGGGACCCGAAATTCCACCAGTAATTCAGGTTCTTCGGCGTCGGATACTCATGGAGCTCGTGCTCCATGAAACTGAAGATCGGCATCCGGTAGTCGATCCAGTCCTTGGCTTTACCGATCATACCGGGGCTGCCTTCCGTCGGCGCTGCCCGGGTGGGCTCGCTGGGCGCGGTCATGGCTTTTCCTTGTTCTACCCTATGCGGAGAGTGGTCTCATTGAGGAACTGGTATTGAGGCACCTCGAGGTTGGTCGGCGCCGGCCCCTTGCGGATGCGGCCCGAGAAATCGTAGTGGGATCCGTGGCAAGGACAGAACCAGCCACCGAATTCCCCGCGCGGCTGGCTCGGCTTTTGGCCCAACGGCACGCAACCCAGATGGGTACAGACACCCACCAGGACCAGCCATTCGGGCTTCTTGACGCGATCCTTGTCAGCCTGGGGATCGGGCAGGCCGGCGGCGTCGTCCGCCTGGGCCTTCTCGATCTGCTCCGGCGTGCGATGGTCGATGAAGACCGGCTTGCCGCGCCATTTCACGGTAATGCGCTGGCCCGGCTTGACCCCCTTGACGTCGACCTCGATGGTGGACAGCGCCAGGGTATCGGCCGCCGGATTCATGGAATCGATCAACGGCCAAACCGCAAGCGCGGCGCCGCCGACCCCAAGGGCCGCGGTTGCCAGCGTCAGAAAATCGCGGCGTGTTTCACCATCGTCCCCGGCCGGAAGGCCAGGGTCTGTATCCTCTGCGGAATGTGACATATTTCGTTCCTTGTTTCCCCACCCCGACGGCGGGAACGGCGCATCCACCGTTCCTCGGGTGGCGTCGGTGGCTGTGGGTGTAATATAAAATTCTATTCAAGCAAAGACCTAATCGAGCCGGTCCCCTCTCGGCCCCGGAACCCGGATAGCCAAATATGCGCATCGCGCTTTTCCAGCCCGATATCCCCCAGAACGCCGGCGCGATCCTGCGACTTGCCGCCTGTCTCGGCGTCGGCGTCGATATCATCGGGCCCACGGGCTTCGTGCTGTCGGACGCCAAAGTGAAGCGCGCGGGCCTCGATTACGCGGCGAACGCGGTCCTTGCCAGCCACGCGAACTGGGCCGCCTTTCAGGCCTCGCTCGGCCCCGACAACCGCGTCATGTTGTTCACCACCAAGGGCGCGACCGATTACCGCGAGGCCGACTACCGGCCGGGTGACGTGTTGATGTTCGGGCGGGAAAGCTCGGGCGTCCCGGAATTCGTCCACGATGCGGCGGCGATGCGGCTCCATATCCCCTTGGCGGACGGCATGCGCAGCCTTAATGTGGCCACCGCCGCCGCCATGGCACTGGGAGAAGGACTGCGCCAGGTCGGCGGTTTTCCCGGCGACGGGCCCCGCGCGAGCGCCCCGCCGCAAGCCGCGCGCCCGAAGGCTCCCGCCCCATAGCACCCAAGAAGGAGCACACCACCCGTGAGCACCGCGCCCGATTCCCACAAAAATGCCGCCCGCACTTGGTTCGAGGGCTTGCGCGATCAGATCTGTGCCGCCTTCGAGCGGCTGGAAGACCAGCTCAGCGGGCCGGCCCTGGATCAGGTTGCCGACATCGCCCCGGGCCGGTTCGAGCGCACCCCCTGGACA
>JAHEKA010000164.1 GCA_024638585.1 Rhodospirillales bacterium | reverse complement strand
GTGGTCCGCGCCGACGAGGTCGCGCAACACGCCGATGTCGTCCTCGTGGAAGGGAGCGATCCAGACGTGGCGGCGGAACGTCTCGGCCGGATCCTCGACGAACTGGCTCGGCTCCTGGCCGGTACGGCGCGGTCCATGGGCCTGGAAGTGGTGGGCTGAGCCATGGCGAAGAACGGAAAACGGATGAAGAAGGCGCTCGACGGGATCGATCGGGACGCCGATTACACGCTCGATGATGCACTGAAGATGATCAAGGAGCGCGCGAACACGAAATTCGACGAAACGGTGGAGATGGCGATCAACCTCAACGTCGATCCCCGGCATGCCGATCAGATGGTGCGCGGCGTGATCTCGCTGCCCCACGGCACCGGCAAGTCGGTGCGCGTGGCGGTCTTCGCCAAGGGCGACAAGATCAAGGAAGCCGAGGACGCCGGCGCCGACATCGTCGGCGGCGAGGACTTGGCCGAAAAGATCCAGGGCGGCGAGATCGATTTCGACCGCTGCGTCGCCACTCCCGACATGATGAGCGTGGTCGGCAAGCTGGGTAAGGTGCTGGGCCCCCGTGGTCTGATGCCCAATCCGAAGCTGGGCACGGTGACGCCCGACGTGGCCGCGGCGGTGGCCGAGGTCGAGGGCGGCCAGGTCGAGTACCGCACGGAAAAGGCCGGCATCATCCACGCCGGCGTGGGCAAGGCCAGCTTCGGCGAAGAACAGTTGGCGGCCAATATCCGTGCCCTGTTCGACGCCGTCATGAAGGCCAAGCCATCGGGTGCCAAGGGCACCTATGTGCGACGCGCGTCGCTCTCCTCGACCATGGGGCCGGGAGTGCGGCTTGATATTTCGAGCCTGGAACAGTAGCCGGGTTCATTCGGTTTCCGTCCCCTCGTGGGGCGGAATGCGGCGGAACCTTTGGTTTCGCCAGCCTGTCCGAGACTACAGGTGCGCCGGGCCGCGGTCCGGTGCTTAAGGGGAAACCGCCTGTTGAGACGGGAGAGAGATGCTGGGGGCCGACGGCCCCCGGGCTTGATCTTCTGGGACAGGGGAGCGGACCCTCGGGCGCACCCTGGGGTCCAAGTTGGAACGCTGCCCCGCGTCCAAACCGGGGCGGCCAGTTAAGGAGACGAAAGTGGACCGGACCGAGAAGGAAAACATGGTCTCTTCGCTCAAAGACCTGTTCGAGGGCACCAACCTCTTGGTGGTGACCCAGCAGAGCGGGTTGACGGTGGCGGAATCGACAGATCTCCGCAACCAGATGCGCGAAGCAGGGGCCAGCTTCAAGGTGACCAAGAACCGGCTCGCGCGTCTCGCCCTTGACGGCACGAAGTTTGCCGAGCTCACGCCTCTGTTCTCCGGGCCCACGGCGGTTGCGACCTCCGAGGATTCGGTGGCGGCGGCGAAGGTCGCCGTGGGGTTCGCCAAGGACAATGACAAGCTTGTCATCGTCGGTGGCGCACTGGACGGCGAAGTGCTCGAAGTCGATCGGATCAAGGCGCTTGCCGCGCTGCCCTCCCTCGACGAACTGCGTGCCAAGCTGGTTGGCATGATCTCCACGCCGGCGACCCGCATCGCCCAGGTGCTCAGCGCGCCGGGCGGCCAGGTGGCCCGCGTGATTTCGGCCTATTCGGAAAAGGGAGAGGCGGCCTAGCCGACCCAGACCCAGACAATCAAGCCAAATGGAGTGAAACATGGCGGATATTGAAAAAATTGCGGAAGACCTTTCCGGACTCACGGTCCTGGAAGCCGCGGAGCTTTCCAAGCTGTTGGAAGAGAAGTGGGGCGTCAGCGCCGCGGCACCGGTTGCGGTGGCGGCGGCGGGTCCGGCTGCGGCAGCGGAGGCCGAGGCCAAGGACAGCTTCGACGTGATCCTTGCCGGCTTCGGCGACAAGAAGATCAACGTCATCAAGGAGGTCCGTGCCATCACCGGGCTCGGCCTCAAGGAAGCCAAGGACCTTGTCGAGGGCGTGCCGAAGCCGGTGCGCGAAGGCGTTGACAAGGACGAGGCCGACAAGATCAAGGAACAGCTCGAAGGTGCGGGCGCGACGGTGGAGCTGTCCTAACGGCTGCGCCCGAGCTCCAGCCTTCGGGCAGGCGTTCCGGCCCCGGCCTCCCGCACCGCAAGCGGGAGGCCGGGGACCGAGATTTGAAAGAAGTGCCGGGTCAATCGGGATCCGGTTAACGCGTCGATTAAAAGGACCATCGATTCATGGCGAAATCCTTCACTGGCCGTAAGCGAGTCCGTTTCAATTTTGGCCGCATTCCCTCGGCGGTGCCCATGCCGAACCTGATCGAGATGCAGCAATCCTCCTACGAGGAGTTCCTGCATATGGGCATCCCCGCGGACGAGCGGCCGGATTCCGGGCTCCAGGAAGTGTTCAAGTCGGTCTTCCCCATCAAGGATTTTTCCGATCGCGGCACCCTTGAGTTCGTCAAGTACGAGTTCGAGGAACCGAAATACGATACCGAGGAATGCCAGCAGCGTGGCCTGACCTTCGCCGCACCGCTCAAGGTGACGCTGCGTCTGCTCGTCTGGGACGTGGACGAGGACACCGGCGCACGCTCGATCCGTGACATCAAGGAGCAGGACGTCTACATGGGCGACATGCCGCTCATGACCCAGAACGGCACCTTCATCGTCAATGGGACCGAGCGGGTGATCGTCTCCCAGATGCACCGCTCGCCGGGCGTTTTCTTCGACCACGACAAGGGCAAGACCCATTCGTCGGGCAAGTATCTGTTCGCCGCCCGCATCATCCCATACCGCGGATCCTGGCTCGATTTCGAATTCGATGCCAAGGATCTGGTCTACGTGCGCATCGACCGGCGCCGGAAGCTGCCGGTCACGACGCTCCTGCTGGCGCTGGACAATGAGGAAACGGAAAAGCTCCGGGCCCAGCGCAAGGAGGACGCCGAGCCGATCAGCCCGGACGAGGCGGAAGGGATGTCGCCCGAGGACATCCTCTCCTATTTCTACGACATGGTGCCGTTCACCGCCGTGAAAGACGGCTGGAAGACCCGTTTCGACCCGGAACGCTATCGCGGCGTCAAGCTCGAGAGCGACCTGATCAATGCCAAGACCGGCAAGGCGGTGGCCAAGGCGGAGGACAAGATCACGCCGCGCACCGCGCGCAAGCTGGTGGATGACGGCCTTGAGGAGGTCCTGGTCGCGGATGAGGAATTGATCGGCCGGTACGTCGCCATCGATCTGGTCAACGAGCAGACCGGCGAAGTCCTGTGCGAGGCCGGCGAGGAGATCGAGGAGGAGAACCTCGCCGCCATCAAGGAGGCGGGCATCGCCGACGTGCCGACGCTCGCCATCGACCACGTCAATGTCGGACCGTATATCCGCTCGACGCTTGCCGCCGACAAGAACACCTGCCGGGCGGAAGCGCTGACCGACATCTACCGGGTCATGCGGCCCGGCGAGCCGCCGACCCCGGATACCGCCGAGGGCCTGTTCCAGGGCATGTTCTTCGATCCCGAGCGTTACGACCTGTCCCCGGTCGGGCGGGTCAAGATGAACGCCCGCCTCGGCCTCGAAACCGAGGATCAGATGCGCACCCTGCGCAAGGAAGATATCCTTTCGGTCGTCAGGATGCTGGTCGAACTCAAGGATGGACGCGGCGAGATCGACGATATCGACAACCTGGGCAACCGCCGGGTGCGTTCGGTCGGCGAGCTGATGGAGAACCAGTACCGGGTGGGCCTGTTGCGCATGGAGCGTGCCATCCGCGAACGCATGAGCTCGGTCGACATCGATTCGGTGATGCCCCACGACCTGATCAACGCCAAGCCCGCCGCCGCGGCGGTGCGTGAATTCTTCGGCTCGTCCCAGCTCAGCCAGTTCATGGACCAGACCAATCCGCTGTCGGAGATCACCCATAAGCGCCGCCTGTCGGCGCTGGGGCCGGGCGGTCTCACCCGTGAACGGGCCGGGTTCGAGGTGCGCGACGTGCATCCCACCCATTATGGCCGCATCTGCCCCATCGAGACGCCGGAAGGCCCCAATATCGGGCTGATCAACTCGCTCGCGACCTACGCGCGGGTCAACAAGTACGGCTTCATCGAAAGCCCCTACCGCAAGGTGGTCGACAGCAAGGTGACCGACGAGGTGATCTACCTCTCGGCCATGGAAGAGAGCAAGCACACCATCGCCCAAGCCAATGCCGAACTGGACGCGAGCAACCGGCTGGTCGCCGACTTCGTGTCTTGCCGGTCCGGCGGCGAGTTCGTGATGGCGCGCTCGGAAGACATCGACTTCATGGATGTCTCGCCCAAGCAGCTGGTTTCGGTGGCCGCCTCCCTGATCCCGTTCCTCGAAAACGACGACGCCAACCGGGCGCTGATGGGATCGAACATGCAGCGCCAGGCGGTGCCCTTGATCCGCACCGACGCGCCGCTGGTCGGCACCGGCATGGAAGAGGTGGTGGCCCGCGATTCCGGCGTTGCCATCTCGGCGCGGCGTTCCGGCGTGGTCGACCAGGTGGACGCGACCCGCATCGTCATCCGTGCCACCGACGAGACCGATGCCACGGCATCGACGGTGGACATCTACAACCTGTTGAAGTTCCAGCGGTCGAACCAGAACACCTGCATCAACAACCGGCCGCTGGTGAAGGTGGGCGATATGGTGACCCAGGGCGACATCATCGCCGACGGGCCGTCGACCAACCTCGGCGAACTGGCGCTGGGGCGCAACGTGCTGGTCGCGTTCATGCCCTGGAATGGTTACAACTTCGAGGATTCGATCCTGCTTTCGGAACGCATCGTGCGCGACGACGTGTTCACCTCCATCCATATCGAGGAGTTCGAGGTGATGGCCCGGGATACCAAACTGGGCCAGGAGGAGATCACACGCGACATTCCCAATGTCGGCGAGGAAGCGCTGCGCAACCTGGACGAGGCGGGCATCGTCTATATCGGCGCCGAGGTCCATCCCGGGGACATCTTGGTCGGCAAGGTCACCCCCAAGGGCGAAAGCCCGATGACGCCGGAAGAGAAGCTGTTGCGCGCCATCTTCGGTGAAAAGGCGTCCGACGTGCGCGACACGTCGCTCCGACTGCCGCCGGGGGTGGCCGGCACCATCGTCGAAGTCCGGGTGTTCTCGCGCCGCGGCGTCGACAAGGACGAACGCGCCCTGGCGATTGAGCGTGACGAGATCGAGCATCTCACCAAGGACCGGGACGACGAAAAGGCGATCCTCGAGCGCGGCTATGTCGCCCGCGTCAGCGACCTGCTGGTGGGGCGCATCGCCGATTCCGGGCCCCGGGATGTCACGGCCGGGACCAAGATCACCGAAGCTTTGCTGGATGAGCTCACCCCCGGTCAGATTCGCCAGATCACCGTCAAGAACGACAAGGTGATGCGCGAGGTGGAGGAGATCAACAAGCAGGCCGATACCGCCAATGAGCGCCTCGAGGCCCGCTTCGAGAACAAGGTCGACAAGCTTCAGCGCGGTGACGAACTGCCGCCGGGGGTGATGAAGATGGTCAAGGTCTTCGTCGCCGTGAAGCGCAAGATGCAGCCGGGCGACAAGATGGCCGGCCGCCACGGCAACAAGGGCGTGGTGTCCCGCATCGTGCCGATCGAGGACATGCCGTACCTGGAGGACGGAACCCCGGTCGATATTGTGCTCAATCCGCTCGGCGTGCCGTCGCGGATGAATGTCGGCCAGATCCTGGAAACCCACCTGGGCTGGGCTTCGGCGGGCCTTGGACGGCAGATCGGCGCGGCCTACGACGCCTATAAGCGCACCGGGAATTCCGGGGAGATCAAGAAGACGCTGCAGAATATTTACGGCGACGATATCTGGAAGGCGGATCTCGCCGGCCTCGACGACGAAGAGCTTTCCGAGCTCGCCGCCAACGAGGTGGGCGGCGTGCCCATGGCGACCCCGGTGTTCGACGGCGCCCGGGAGGACGATATCAACGCCCTTCTGGA
>JAHEKA010000163.1 GCA_024638585.1 Rhodospirillales bacterium | reverse complement strand
TCCGCCAGCATGATATGGACCTTGCGCCCGTTGGGCGTGGTCCAGGAATAAAGATCGATCATGGTTTCCTCCGCCGGAGGTTGAATTCGCAAAGGCTCAGGCCGCGGCCGCGGCCTCGTTGCGCACCTCTTCGATCACCGACGCCGCCCGTTGGGTCGCCGGGCGTGCGCCCACCAGGTCGAACCAGCGCTTGGCATTGGGATAGTCATCGAGGCTGGCGCCGAACCGGGAGACGGTCCCGAGGTGGGGCCACAGCGCCATGTCGGCGATGGAATACGCCTCGCCGGCGATGTATTCGCTCTCCCCGAGGCGCTTGTCGACGACGTCCAGCAGGTGCTTGGCCTCCTTCACGTAGCGTTCTTCCGGATAGGCCATGTCCGGCTCGCCGGCGTGCTCGTGGAAATACCCCGCCTCGGTGAACAACGGGCCGGGGCTCCCCATCTGGAACATCAGCCACTGCATGGTGGTGAACCACTGGCGCCTGTCGTCGGGGCGGAACTGGCCGGTCTTTTCCGCCAGATAGATCAGGATGGCGCCGGATTCGAATACCGTGAACGGCTCGCCCCCCGGACCGTCCCGATCGACGATGGTAGGGGTCTTGTTGTTGGGGTTGAGCTTGAGGTAATCCGGCGCAAACTGCTCACCCTTGCGCAGGTGCACGATGTGGCGGGTGTACTCCAGCCCGGTTTCTTCCAACATCATGAAGATCTTGCGGTTGTTGCCCGACCGCCAGCAGTAGAAATCGATCATCGTCTTCCCCCCTATTCCGCCGCCGTGGCCTGGGCCCGGAGATCCTGGGCGATCTGGTCCGCCTTCTTGACCGCGGGCCGCGCCTGGATAACATCGAACCAACGCATGAAGTTGGCGTAGTCCTCTCCCCGGAGGCCGCGCCTCTCCCAATCCTGGCACCACGGGAAGGTCAACATGTCGGCGATGGTGTAATCGTCGCCGGCGACATAGGGCACGTCGCCCAGCCGCGTATCCAGCACCGTCATCAGGCGCCGGGCCTCCTTGGTGAAGCGCTCGAAGCCCACGGTCATGCCGGGCTTGTCCTTGCGCGAAACGAAGTGCCCCGCCTGACCGAACATCGGGCCCATGCCGCCCATCTGCCACATCGACCATTGGATGGTGATGGAGCGCTGCCGGGGCTCGGTGGAGAGGAACTTGCCGGTCTTGTCCGCCAGGTACATCAGGATCGCGCCGCTTTCGCAAAGCGCATAGTCGCCGCCGCCGGGCCCGTCGCGGTCGATGATGGCGGGGACCTTGTTGTTGGGCGAGATCGCCAGGAAGTCCGGCTTGAACTGATCGCCCTTGGAGATATTGATGGGATGGAGGCGGTATTCGAGGCCACACTCCTCCAGCATGATATAGACCTTCCGGGCGTTCCCGGTGGACCAGTTGTAGACGTCGATCATGGACGCTCCCCCTGACTGTGCCGCTACCGGCGGTGTTCGTTCGGCCCCGTTCCAGGGTCTTTTCTGCCTGTTTATCACGGGCGCGGGCGGGCCGGAAGCCTTGATCCCGGGACGCGGACGGGGCGGCGCGTGTCATGGCGGTGGCCGATCGAAGTGAACATCTGATAGGCTGATGGCGGAACACGGACACCGCCCGCCTAGAACGGGGGACCGAAAAACAAACCCAGGAGGAAGGCCCCATGGCCATCGAAATCGTCGACGTCACCGGCCTCGGCCGCGAAAAGCAAAAGCGCCAGGTCATCATGAACACCCGCAAGATGCACGCCTGGGAGCATTACCTGGCCGAACCCGGCGACGGCACCGACATGCATTGCCATCCGGGCGACCAGACCTTCATCTGCCTGGAAGGCGAATGCACCATGCATTTTCCCGACGGCGGCAAGGCCATCCTCACCCCGGGCGTGGTGGCCCTGATCGAAGGGGGCTCGTTCTATCAGTTGGAGAACACCAATGACGGGCCTTCGGTCCTGATGGGCACGCGGACGGGACCCAACGGCGCCAACCAGCACGTGAACTTTGAAACCCGGGAAGACGTGCGCGCGCCGGGCCGCCGCGAAGACCACGTGCTCGGCGCCGGGGATTGATCCCGACGCAACCTTTTGACAGGGGCTCATTCGTCAAGGCTCGATTCTGGGTTGGAAAGGCATGAAAAGAGCGGCCTCAATCGGCGCGGTCTTGCTCATCGGATTGGGCATCCTGCATGCCGTTCATGTGGGCCGCGCAGATGATGTCGAGCCCTACCTATGGGCGGGTTCGCTGTTCCTGATCGTCCAAGGTTTCTTGACGCTTGCGGTCCTCCGTCGTCGATAGGCGGCTGGTCGGCGGGCGACACGCTGCTGGCGATCCGTTCCAATCGCTCCCGCGCACTCTGGAGCAACGCCGCCTGAAATATCCGTTTGGTTCGCCCGACGCCACGATTCCCGACCTTGGCCCCGGTCCTCCGCTGAAGGAGGGAACGGGGTGAAGGCCCAATTCCCCCCGGTTTCCCCGCGCCTTGATTTGAGACCTTGCGGGGCACAGGGCAATCGGCAACGGGGGATGATCGATCATGGCGGAGACGGACAAGGCGGCATCGAAATGGGTCGCCATCGGGTCCTTCTGGTGGGCAGCCTCATCGGTCTGAGCGCCGGCGTCGACAACACCCAAATGTTGTGTTCGATTACCCTACCAAGCCAACTTCACAGTCCGTTAAAACGATGACCGCTTTTGACCCAAAGCGGCCATAATGACTTCTCCCGCAAACTTGGCGACCTCTCAATAGAATGGCGTCAGCAGCGAGCATTCTCAGGGCATGGGAATTGGTTTTTCAGGAGTCTGTGAACCCGAGCCAGGGCTCCAACCGCTCGAAAGATTCCCTCATCGAATAACTCTTTGTCACGTATGGGACTCCGACATGTCCGAAAAACGGTGAAATTTGCGCTTCAGCTGCCCTTTCGCCACGCCCGGTTATAGCCAAATACAGGGCCGAGACGAGGCCGCTGCGGTCGGCGCCGCCCCTGCAATGGATCAGCACCGGTTTGCGCGCCGACTTCAGAATGGAAAGAAGCCGTTCCGCCCGCCGCTGGGACAACAGCTTGTGGGCGGACATACGAAAATCGATATGGGTGATGCCGAGGCCGCGCGCTACGGCGATCTCCTGCCGATACCACGGGTTACCGGCATTCCTGCCGCGAAGATTGACGATGGTCCTGATTCCGTAACGTGACTTGTACCGCGCGATTTGCGCGGCGGTGGGTTGCGCGGACCTGTATAGCTCCCCGGCGACGACCTCGTGAAAATTTCCGGTGAGTTGAAGGATGCCGGCATAGGCGCCGTATCCTGCAACGAGGAGCGCAAGGGCCAGTCCGCCGGCTTTCGACCATTTCCAACGATTTCCCGTCATCCAAACCTCCGCGGGCGCGTTATCCGTCTGCCTTGAAGACGGCGACGTGCAGCGTGTTCAGGAAGCGCCGCTGGGCGATGTTCTTGACCAGGTGAAAACCCTGCTCATCGAACAGCTTCCTCATGCTGGTGAGCGACGTCGCAACCTGACGGGACGGCTTGTTGCCAAGCTTTGCGCGCAGCTTGCGGCGGATGCTTGTCGGCGAGAAGGGACTGAAATAGGAAATCACGACGTAGCTTCCGGACACTCGGCAGAGCGCCCGGATCACCCGTTTGCGGACCCAATCATCGGGAAAATGGTGATAGAGGCGAAAACAAAGCGTGGCATCGAACGCGTTTTCGGCGTAGGGCAAGGCCTCTATATCGGCCCTCTCGATATTGGCCGAAACGCCCGCCTCCGATACTTTCCGCCGCGCGACAGTGACCGCCGCGTCACCAAGGTCCACTCCCGTCACTTCGTAGCCCAGCCTTGCCAACAGGATGGTCGCTCGGCCGGTGCCGCAGGGGGCATCAAGAATGGTCCCAGCATTCCCGGCGTATTTCAGCGCCCGGCGGATCAATGCCATCTCCGCGTCATGTTTCCGCTGCTTACGCCGGGTATAGGACTCGGCAGCGGAGAGGCTGTTCTTGATGCGCCCCCTGTAGTTCCGGGCGTTTTCGATATCCGCGGTCATCCCGCCATCTCCCGTTGCAAGGGGCGATGCGATTCCGGGATATCGGTCGATGGCGCCTCAAGACGGGTCTCGCGGTTGATCCGCCAGATGTGGCGCAAGAGGGAGCGTTTCTTGCGCATCAGTTTCCGGTTGTTGAGCCGCCGTGAGAGCGTTGCGAAAGGGATGACATTGTTATCCCCCAGCCCATCTATGACGACCAGCTCCAACCTGCCGCCACCGCATTCGCGCACCAGGACATTCTCTACATGGGGGTCCTTCGCCACCACGTGATACCGGGCGAGCTCGTCGAAAAGCTCCTCCAGGGCGGGCAGGACCCTCCCGGCGCCGCACTTGCGGACATGCTCGGCCAGGGTGTCGCTGGTTGTTCCATCGGCGTTGCGGACGTGCTCGGTCACCAAGCCCCGTCCCAGAGTCGTCTCCACATAGCCATAGATCCGGTAGATGCAGCGGATCGCCGTGCCGAAGTGCCTCTCGACGCGCCTGAATTGGCGGTAGTCGTTCTCATTGTCGTCAAAACGCGCGAGGGACTTGAACCACCGGCCCCGGCGCCGTGCACGTCTGGCCGCGGGAACCTGATCGTCCCAGAATATCTTGATCACTTTGTCCGCCGTTTGCGGATGACGATAGACCCTGCGCCGTGTCCCCGCGGCGACAAGGTCTGATTCGCTGATTTCCAGCGCTCCCGTTGCAATCGTTTCCATGTGGATAGCCCGAACAGTTCATGGGACCGCAGCGGATCGGGGGGCAAAAAGAAGGGATGATTTCATCGACATCGCCCCCTTGGTCCCGCCCGGCGGCGGTGAGGACGTCATTCAGCCGCAACCGCGGGAACCGGTAAATTCCACGTGTGTGCGAGCGCGGGGTGTGTTTATCCTACATTTGTAGGATGGCGTGCCGTGCCGGATGGTGTGATGTAGAAGCGGCGCTCCGTCTTGCGCCTTTCGGGCGTATTAGCGTCCCCGCCCGGGGCCGCAATCGAAATTGGGAAAATTGCCATGTTGAGAGGAAAAACGGCCTGGGCCGTTTATGGGGTCTTGGGCACCTTCGGCTTTGCGTTGTTCCTGACGCTGGAGATGATCGCCGAAAACGGCCCCTTCACCCTGGTCAAGCTGGTGCTTGAGGCCCTTGAACTGTTGCTGATCATCGGCACGGCGGGCGTCACGGCGCTGCTGTTCTCTAGATTTCGAGCCCATCAGGAAGAGCAGGCGATGCTTTTGGAGGAACTGGATGAGGCACGATCGCAGGGCCAAGCCTGGCGCGAGCGCGCGCAGCGGCATATCACCGGTCTGAGCCGTGCGATCCAGGAGCAGTTCGAGCAATGGGGTCTATCGGTGGCCGAAAGCGAGGTCGCCATGCTGATGCTGAAGGGGTTCTCCCACAAGGAGATCGCCCGTCTCCGCAATACCTCCGAGCAAACGATCCGCCAGCAAGCGCGGGTGGTCTACGCCAAGGCCGACGTCAATTCGCGTCACGCCTTTTGCGCCTTCTTTCTTGAGGATCTCCTCCTGCCCTCGGAAGAAGCGGAGAAACCTCGACTTCGGCCGGTAGCGCGTGCTTAGTAGACGTCGCGCTGGTCTCCTCGAGCCCAGCAATGAGTTTCGCAATCTCGGGCCGCAGCCCATTCCCCAAGAATGTTTAGAAACCGGGCACGCCGCAATGTCCGCTTCTGGCTATTGGCGGACATCGATTTAACGCCTCCCCCCTCCCCCGTCCAAACCCAGCGCCGGGATCAACAACCTTCTTATGGGGAGCCTGGCGGGCCGTGAGGCGCGCCATGCGATTCCCCCTGGTCTCGGACGGCGATGTTTTGATACCTTGCGCGGCACAGGGCATCGGCAACGGGGGATGATCGATCATGGCGGAGACGGACAAGGCGGCATCGAAATGGGTCGCCATCGGGTCGTTCCTGGTGGGCAGCCTCATCGGT
>JAHEKA010000162.1 GCA_024638585.1 Rhodospirillales bacterium | reverse complement strand
CGTGGAGCTGGACCAGAACGTCGGTGCCGCCGGCCAGGACCCGCGCGTCGCCGCTCTCGCCCGCCAGCAGCGCCACCGCGGCGTCCACCGTTTCCGGGGCTTCGTAACGCAAATCAGGCATAGTGCTGATCTCCCTCATTCATTCTTGTTGCTGACCGTGGCGCATCAGCTGCCCGGCCCGCTTGTTATAGCGGAATTGTAACGCCCGCCGCCAATAAAGAAAGGCGCTTCCCCTAGGTCCCCAATAGCCCACCGGCCGTATCGGTGACGGCCTGGCGGGCGGCTTGGTCGCTACTTGCGCACGCTCTCTGTCGCCGGCTTGATCAGGCCGTGGCCGGCTTCGCGCCTGAAGTCCTTCTTCAGGAAATCTTCGCCGGTCTCGTAATTGATATGGGTATTGGCCGAATTGGGCCCGGTGCGGGTGCCCATCATGACCATCGGCCCGTCGCCGGTATTCTCCAGCTTATAGAATGAGCCGCCTTCGATCAGGGCCGTCATGCCCGGCTTGAGGGTCGAGCTGCCGCCATCGGGAAAATGCATGGTGCATTGGCCCTCGAGACAGGTGAAGGTCTGATCGCCAGGATGACAGTGCAGGTCGTCATGGTCGCCGGGATTGGGATAGTAATGCATCCAGGCGTGCATCTTCTTGGTGTCCATGATTTTGGTCCGCTTCCGCTTCTCATGGGCGAGACCGATGATATCGACGATTTCGATGGCCATGCGTTCCTCCTAAATCAATTCTCGCTTCGCCCCGGGACGGCCCTGTGGGCGGCATTATTCCGGTCCGACGCCCCGCCGGACCCGTTGATGCCCCATTTAACACGGAGTCCCCGGTCCCTGGCAATGTTTGGGCGCTCAATTCCGCCCGCTTGCGCCTATAGGGTGCGGGGCCAAGAGGGAACGGATCGCAGCGATGGCGGCGGGGTGACCGATCCCGGCCATTGTCCCCTCCACGGCCCCGGAAATCGCTTTGAATGCCGGGAGGACGGCTTCTAGTATGGGATTCGAGCCAGGAGACCACGGTCCCGCCCCAATCCTTTTGACGCCGACATGATTGCCCGGCCCGGGCAGGCAATGCCGAGGCATGGATGCAGATGGAATGAACCCGAGCCAGCCCGCTATCGTCAAAGACCTCGTGCTCGTGGGCGGCGGCCACACTCACGTCATCGTCCTCAAGAATTTTGCGATGAATCCAATCCCCGGCGTCCGGCTGACGGTCATCGCGCGGGACGTCCACACCCCCTATTCCGGCATGCTGCCCGGCTTCTTGGCGGGGCATTACACCTTCGACGAGGCCCATATCGATCTCCGGCCGCTGTGCCGGTTGGCGGGCGCGCGCCTCTATCACGACGAGGCCACGGGGCTGGATCTTGAAACCAAGCACGTCGTCTGCAAGCACCGGCCCAACGTGCCGTATGACCTGCTTTCGATCAATATCGGCTCGACGCCGAGCTTCGAAGGCGTGCCCGGCGCCGATGCGCTCACGACGCCGGTCAAGCCGACCAACACTTTCGTCGAACGCTGGTTGCTTCTGGTGGATCGCGTGCTGGACAGCACCGGGCCCCTAAGGATCGGCGTTGTCGGCGCCGGCGCCGGCGGCACCGAGCTGATGCTCTCCATGCAGCACCGCCTGCGGCAACTATTGGCCGCGCGCGACCGGGTGACGGACGGCCTTGAATTCCACCTGATGACCAAGTCCGACACCATCCTGCCGCAGCTTGCACCCGGCCTCGGCCGCAGTTTGAGCCGGGTGCTTGCGGCACGCGGCATCCAGGTGCACACCGGGGCCGCGGTGGAAACCGTGATGGCGGGGAAACTCATCCTCACTGGCGGCAAGACGATCGAACTGGATGAGACCCTCTGGGTGACCAATGCCGGGGCGCCATCCTGGCTGGCCGACACCGGTTTGTCGGTGGACGCGGAAGGATTCATCGAAGTGGGCGACACGCTTCGCTCAACCTCACACGAAGACGTCTTTGCCGCCGGGGACATCGCCGCCGTAGTCAACCATCCCCGGCCCAAAGCGGGCGTCTTCGCCGTGCGCCAGGGACCGCCGCTCGCCCGCAACCTGCGCCGTGCCCTCCTGGGCCGCCCGCCCCGGCCGTTCTCGCCGCAGCGGGCCTTCCTCGTCCTGATCGGCACCGGCGACCAACGCGCCGTGGCGGCGAAATGGGGCTGGACGGCGGAGGGCCGCTGGGTCTGGCGCTGGAAGGACTGGATCGACCGGCGCTTCATGCAGCGTTTTTCCGACTTGCCGGAAATGGCCGCGGACGATGCGCCCAAAGTCGACCCGGCCCTGGCCGACCCGGCGGCGATCCAAGAGATATCCGCCGCCGCGATGCATTGTGGTGGCTGCGGCGCCAAGGTGGGCGCCGACGTTTTGGGAAGGGTGCTGGGCGACCTCAGGACCACCGAGCGTGCGGATGTGCTGGTGGGCCTCAGGAACCCCGACGATGCAGCCGTCCTGGACGTGCCGGACGGCAAAGTGATGGTGTCTTCGGTCGACTACTTTCGCGCCTTCATCGATGACGCCTATGTCTTTGGACGGGTGGCGGCGAACCATGCTTTGAACGACATCTTCGCCATGGGGGCGGAGCCTCAGTCGGCACTCGCCATCGCCACCGTCCCCTACGGGTTGGAAGCCAAGGTGGAGGCAACGCTGCGCGACATGATGGCGGGCGCACTTGAGGTGTGCGAGGGGGTCGGCGCGGCGCTGGTCGGCGGGCACACCAGCGAAGGTGCTGAACTGGCCTTGGGATTCTCGGTCAACGGTCTGGCCGACCGCGACACGCTCCTACACAAGTCCGGCATGGCGCCGGGCGAGGTGCTGATCCTCACCAAGGCGCTCGGAACCGGGACGCTGTTCGCCGCCGACATGCGCCAGAAGGCCAAAGGACGGTGGCTCGAGGGGGCGCTGGCTTCCATGGTGCGGTCGAACCAAGATGCAGCGCGGTGCTTCGCCCGGTTTGGCGCCACCGCCTGCACCGATATCTCCGGCTTCGGCTTGCTCGGCCATGTGGTGGAAATGACCAAAGCGGCAGGGACCGGGGTGGAGATCGACCTCGATGCCCTGCCCGTGCTCGACGGCGCGAGAGAAACCCTGGGCCTCGGCATCCTGAGCTCCCTCCATCCCGCCAATGAAAGGCTCGGCCGGGCGATCGGGAATGCCGCGGAGGCCGGGGGCCACGCGCTCTATCCCCTGATCTTCGATCCCCAGACATCGGGCGGCCTGTTGGCCAGCCTGCCCGCCGATCGGGCCAAGGCTTGCCTCGCGGCACTTCGTGAGGCCGGCTACGGCGGGGCCGCGATCATCGGCCGCGTAGAGGCGGCGGGACGTCAACCGCTTTCCGTCACCCTGATCTTGGGGCGCGCTGAGCCTGGGGGATGCGCGGCGGACAACTGATCCCTGTTGACCGGCCCCGGGCGGCGTCTTAGTTTTCCCCAACCATGACTGCAAGTAATTGAAATTTCAGGACGATGGCGAACGCGGCGCGATCACCTCAGGCCTCCCTGCCCTCCGTCGACCGGGTCCTCAACCTGCCGGGGGTCGCGTCGCTGATCGCGGCCCATGGCCGAACCCCGGTCACCAATTCGGTGCGTGCCGTATTGGCGGAGCTGCGCGCGAACCTGGCCGCAGCCGAATCCGGTCCCCTGCCCGACCTCAGCGATGACGCCATTGCCGCGCGCGTCGCACGGACTTTGGAAGCCCGCGCCCAGCCCTCGCTTCGCCCCGTTTTCAACCTGACCGGAACGGTGCTGCACACCAATCTCGGCCGCGCCATGTTGCCGATTGAGGCGACCCAGGCCATCGCCCAGGTGGCGAAGGGGGCCTCCAACCTCGAGTTCGATATCGAAACCGGGCGGCGCGGCGACCGAGACAGCCATCTGGAGGCGCTCTTTTGCGAATTGACCGGCGCCGCGGCGGCAACGGTCGTCAACAACAACGCGGCCGCAGTCCTGTTGGTGCTGAATTCCCTCGCCTTGCGCAAGGAGGTGCCGGTCTCCCGCGGCGAGCTGATCGAGATCGGCGGTGCCTTCCGCATGCCCGACATCATGTCGCGCGCCGGCAGCAAGCTGGTCGAAGTGGGCACCACCAACCGCACCCACCCGCGGGATTATGAAAACGCCGTCGGGCCGCGCACGGCGCTGATCATGAAAGTGCACACCAGCAATTACGTGGTCGAGGGCTTCACCGCCGACGTTGCCGAGAAGCAGCTGGCCGAGATCGCCCATGGTCATGAGCTTCCGTTCGTGGTGGACCTGGGTGCCGGGTCGCTGATCGACCTGGAGACCTATGGCCTGCCCCATGAACCGACGGTGGCGGAAACGCTCGCCAATGGTGCCGACCTTGTGACCTTCAGCGGCGACAAGCTTCTCGGCGGTCCCCAGGCCGGGATCATCGCCGGCCGGGCCGACCTGATCGCCAGGATCAAGCGCAATCCCATGAAGCGCGCCTTGCGCTGCGACAAGATGACCATCGCCGCCCTTGAAGTCGTCTTGCGCCTCTATGGGGACCCGGACAGGCTCGCCCAGCGGCTGCCGGTGATCGGGCTGCTGTCCCGCCCGCAGGAAGAGATCGAACAGGCGGCACGGCGGATCGCGCCCTTGTTGGAAGCGCGGTTTGCAGGGGTAGCGTCGGTTGAGGTCGCGCCCTGCCAGAGCCAGATCGGCAGCGGATCACTGCCCGTCGAAAGGCTCGAGAGTGCCGCAGTGACGATCGCCCCCCGGACGGGCAAACGTGGGACGGGCCGGGCGCTCAAGCGGATCGCCGCGGCCTTCAGGGGCCTGCCAATCCCGGTCATCGGCCGCATCCACGACGATCGTTTCATCTTGGATCTCCGCTGCCTCACCGACGAGGAGGACTTCTGTAGCCAGCTTTCTGAGCTTTCCCTGGACGGGGACGGCCCCCAGTGATCGTCGCCACCGCCGGCCATATCGATCACGGCAAGACCGAGCTGGTGAAAGCGTTGACCGGCGTCGACACCGACCGCCTGCCGGAAGAGAAACAGCGCGGGCTCACCATCGATATCGGCTTCGCCTATTCGCCGGTTTCGGACGGCTCGATACTGGGCTTCGTCGACGTGCCGGGACATGAAAAATTCATCCGCAACATGATCGCCGGGGTTACCGGTATCGATAGCGCGCTTCTGGTGGTGGCCGCGGATGACGGGCCCATGCCCCAGACCCAAGAACACCTCGCCATCCTCGACCTGCTCGGCGTGTCCGGCGGCGTGGTGGCCCTGACCAAGATCGACCGGGTCCCGGAAGAGCGCGTGGCCGAGGTCGTGGCCGCCATCCGACAGTTGATTTCGGGAACGGTGCTCGACGGCGCCGAGGTCTTTCCGGTTTGCGCCCCCAGGGGGGAAGGTATCGAAGACCTGCGCGCGGCATTGGAGCGGGCCGGCGCGCGACAATCCGGCGCGGCAGCGGGGAATTTCAGGCTCGCCATCGATCGCAGCTTCACGGTGCCCGGCGCCGGGATCGTCGTCACCGGCGCGGTTTTCTCCGGCACCGTGAAGACCGGGGACCACCTTGTGCTCTCGCCCTCAGGGATTCCGGTGCGGGTGCGCGGCATCCATGCCCAGAACCGGCAATCGGCAAGCGGCGCGGTCGGTCAGCGCTGCGCCCTCAATATTTCGGCGGCGCAGCTCGAGCGCTCCGCTATTTCCCGCGGCCAATGGATCCTTGCGCCAGAGGTGCACGCGCCCACGGCCAGGATGGACGCGCGCCTCAACGTGCTGCCCAGCGAGACCAAGCCGCTCCGGCATTGGACTCCGGTCCACCTGCATCTCGGCGCCGCGGATGTCCCCGCCCGGGTCGCCGTGCTGGAGGACAGATCGATCGCGCCGGGCGCAAGCGTGCTGGTACAGTTGGTCCTCGATCATGAGATCGGCGCGCTGAGGGGCGATCGGTTCATCCTGCGTGACCAATCGGCCCGGCGCACCATCGCCGGCGGCAGCGTG
>JAHEKA010000161.1 GCA_024638585.1 Rhodospirillales bacterium | reverse complement strand
GCCGGAGGGCAGCGTGCAGATCGTGCTCGACGAGGCCACCCTGATCCTGCCACTGGCCGGGGTGATCGACCTCGATCAGGAACGGGGCCGGCTTGAAAAGGAAATCGGCAAGGCCGCGGGCGAAATCGGCCAACTGGAAAAGAAGCTCGGCAACGCCGGTTTCCTCGCCAAGGCGCCGGAGGACGTGGTGGAGGAGAACCGGCGTCGTCTCGCCGAGGCCGAGGCGCAAAAAAGCAAGCTGGAAGCGGCGCTCACCCGCATCGGCGCTGGCTGATCACGGCCCCGGCGACAGCCACGCCCAAGACCGGCACGATTGTCTCTAAATCTTTCGCCGTTCCCTCTCTTTGCGCGTGACAGGCGCAACCCCTGGGAGTAGCATTTCCGCAAATAACGCCGTGCAACAGCGGCATCTGCGGGAGCGCTGGGAGGCGGCCCGCCTTCGGCCTTTACAGTTCCGCCGTGGCGGTGCTTCCCCCACATCCCACAATCGCCCGGTTCGCCAGGTCTTGCGGTTTCATCCGTGTCCCTGGCCGTCCGACACCTAGATCCCAATGAAGATGGGGGTATCTTACATGGTTGCATTCACGCTCAACGGAAAACGGGTTTCCGTCGCGACGGAGCCCGATACGCCGCTGCTGTGGGCGGTGCGTGAGCATCTCAAGCTCACCGGCACCAAATACGGCTGCGGCGCGGGGCTTTGCGGCGCCTGCACCGTCCATGTCAACGGCAAGGCCGTGAAGTCGTGCCAGACTCAACTGTCGGAAGTGGAAGGCGCGCGGGTCCTCACCATCGAGGGACTGTCGACCAATTCCTCGCATCCTTTGCAAAAGGCCTTTGTCGCCGAGCAGGTGCCCCAGTGCGGCTACTGCCAGTCGGGCCAGATCATGAAGGCGGCCGAATTGCTGGCAAAGAATCCGAAGCCCAGCCGCGACCAAATCGTCGCGCATATGAATGGCAATATCTGCCGCTGCGGCACCTATAACCGAATCGTCGCCGCAGTCGAGCGCGCATCGAAGGAGGGCTAAGCCATGACGACCATGACCTCCGTAAAGAATGCGGTTTCCCGCCGCAGCTTCCTGCAGGGCGCCGGCGGGCTCACCTTTGCCGTGGCGCTCGGCGCCGGCGGCGTTCAGGTGCTCACCCCCGCCCAGGCCCGGGCCGCGGCCCGCCAAGGCCAGATGTCCACCTGGGTGCGGATCGCCGCAGACAACACCATCACCATCCTCACCCCCGGCGCCGAGATGGGCCAGGGGTCCATGACCAGCGTGCCGCTGATCCTGGCTGAGGAGCTGGATGCCGATTGGGACAAGGTGGTTCTCGAGAACGCGCCGGCCGATCCCAAGACCTATGGCTACACCCGCAAGCGCCGGGGCCGCGTCAGCCAGTCCATGGCCATCGTCGGGTCCCGGGCGGTGATGATGTATTACAAGCCCATGCGCACGGCCGGGGCCCAGGTCCGCAAGGTCCTATTGCAGGCCGCGGCGAAGAAGTGGGGCGTGCCCGCTTCTCAGCTCAAGACCGAGCCGTCGGTGGTGATCGGCCCGGGCGGCAAGCGCCTGACCTATGGTGAGATCGCCGCCTTCGCCGACGTGCCGGACAAGATGCCGGCGGTGACCCCGGGCGAGTTGAAGAAGCCCGCGAATTTCCGCCTCATCGGCAAGCCCCTTCCGCGCCGGGACATCCCCGGCAAGGTCGACGGCAGCGCCCAGTTCGCCATAGATATCCAGCTCCCCGGCATGGTCTATGCCACCACCGTTCATTCTCCGGTGCAGGGCGCCAAGCCCATCAGCTGGAACGAGGACAAGCTCAAGACACTGAAAGGCTATATCGGTGCCGTGAAGCTGAAAGAGGGCGTCGCGGTGATCGCCGACAATTTCGAGCACGTCATGGCGGCGCGCACGGAATTGCAGGTCAAATGGTCGAAGGGCAAGGCGGCGGGATACGATTCCGAATCCGCCCTGATGACGGATTATCCGAAGAAATCCGCCGACCCCAAGACCAAGGCGAAGAAGGTCGACAAGAAGGGCGATACCGATAAGGCGTTCAGCGAGGCCGGAAAGGTCTATAAGGCAGAGTACCGGTGCGATTACGGTTATCACGCCCAGATGGAACCGCTCAATGCGGTGGCCCGCATCAACGAGGCCGGCGACCAGATCGAGATCTGGGAAGGCACCCAGGCACCCGGCCGTTCGCGTCAGGGCATCGCCGAGGCGCTCGGCTTCAAGACCGCCCAGGTGATTCACAATCAGATGTACATGGGCGGTGGTTTCGGTCGTCGGTCACGCACCGATTACACCATCGAGGCGGCCTTGGTCTCCAAGCAGATCAAGAAACCCGTCAAGATGATCTGGACCCGGGAAGAGGACATCAATTACGGCATGTTCCGGCCCCAGTCCTTCCAGCACCTCGAGGCCGCGCTCGACAAGTCGGGCAAGCTCAATGGCTGGAAACACAGTGTCATCGGTGACGGCCGCAGGTTGCTGACCGGTGGCGCCAAAATCAGCAAGTACTACAAGGTGCCCAACCAGTCGATCGTCGAGCAGAGCGCGGGCAAGCACGGCATCCGCACCAAGCATTGGCGTGCCGTGGCCCACGTCTTCAACGTCTATGCCATCGAGGCCCTGATCGATGAGGTGGCGGCCGCCCAGGGCATGGACCCGTTGGAGTTCCGGCTGAAGAACGTGCCGCTGACGGCCAAGGCGCGAAGGGTGCTGGAAAAGGTCGCCCAGATGTCGGATTGGGGCAAGAAACGTCCCGCCGGCCGGGCGCTTGGGCTTTCCATGACCGAACGCTCCGGTTCCCTGGGCGCTCAGGTCGCGGAAGTCTCCGTCGACCGCAAGAGTGGCAAGATCCGTGTTCACAAGGTCTGGACCGCCGTCGACGGCGGCGTCATCGTCCAGCCCGAAGCGGCGCGGCGCAATGTCGAAAGCGGCATCCATTACGGTCTATCCAGCGTGCTCAAGGAACGGGCCACCATCAAGGATGGTTCGGTGCAGCAATCCAACTTCCATGATTACGAGGTGCTGCGCATGGCCGAATCGCCCGAGGAGGTCCATGTCGAGTTCCTCAACCGGCCGACCAAACCGACGGGCTTGGGCGAGGTCGGCAACCCGGGCATCGGCTCGGCCGTCGCCAACGGCTTTTTCGCTCTGACCGGCAAGCGGCTCTATCACATGCCGTTCACGCCGGAACGCGTCTTGGAGGCGCTCAAGGCCTAAAGCAAAACAAAAAATAACGGAGACCCTGGGGCCGCGGAAATTCCGCGGCCCTTTTTCCTGGCACCCGGGCCCATGGCTCCGCCCTTGCGCGCGGCGCATCTCGGACTATTCTAGGCGCCCGATCATCATCTTTTCATTCAGAGGACACGACATGCCAGACGACGCCGGCAGGACTTTCGACAAAAACAAGCTGCCCTCGCGCCACGTGACCGAAGGGGCCGAACATGCCCCCCACCGGTCGTACTACTATGCCATGGGGCTTTCGGAAGAACAAATCCACCAGCCCTTCGTCGGCGTGGCGACCTGCTGGAACGAGGCGGCACCTTGCAACATCGCCCTTTCCCGCCAGGCCCAGTCGGTCAAGGTGGGGGTCGATGGGTGCGGCGGCACGCCCCGGGAATTCACCACCATCACCGTCACCGACGGCATCGCCATGGGCCACCAGGGCATGAAATCGTCCCTGGTGAGCCGCGAGGTGATCGCCGATTCGGTGGAACTCACCATGCGCGGGCATAGCTACGACGCCCTGGTCGGTCTGGCCGGCTGCGACAAGTCCCTGCCGGGCATGATGATGGTGATGCTGCGCCTTAACGTCCCATCCGTCTTCATGTATGGCGGCACCATCCTGCCGGGCCGCTTCAAGGGCCGCGACGTCACCGTGGTCGACGTGTTCGAAGGGGTGGGGCAGCACGCGGCGGGCAATATGTCGGACGAGGACCTGCACGAGCTCGAATGCGTCGCCTGTCCCTCGGCCGGATCCTGCGGCGGCCAGTTCACCGCCAACACCATGGCCTGCGTGTCGGAAGCCATCGGCCTGGCCCTGCCGGGCTCCGCCGGGGCGCCGGCACCTTATGAATCGCGCGACGAATACGCCAAGGCCTCGGGCGAGGCGGTGATGGCGCTGCTGGCCGAGAACCTCCGCCCGCGCGATATCGTCACCCGGGCGGCACTGGAAAACGCCGCCAAGGTGGTGGCGGCGACCGGCGGGTCCACCAATGCCGGGCTGCACCTTCCGGCCATGGCCCATGAGGCGGGAATCGAATTCACCCTCGACGACGTCGCGCGCATCTTCAAGGAAACGCCCTATATTGCGGACCTCAAGCCCGGCGGGCGCTATGTCGCCAAGGATCTGTTCGACGTCGGCGGCGTGCCCATCGTCATCAAGACCCTGCTGGATGCGGGCATTCTCGACGGTGATTGCCTGACCGTCACCGGCAAGACCCTGGCCGAGAACCACGCCGGCCTGACCTTCCCAGCCGACCAGGACGTGGTGCGCCCGGCGAGCAACCCGATCACGCCGACCGGTGGGGTGGTGGGGCTCAAGGGCTCCCTCGCGCCAGACGGGGCGATCGTCAAGGTCGCGGGCATGGATACGCTGACCTTCCAGGGTCCGGCGCGGTGCTTCGACTGCGAGGAAGACGCCTTCACCGCCGTGGTCGAAGACCGCATCAAGGAAGGCGAGGTCATCATCATCCGCTACGAAGGCCCCAGGGGCGGGCCCGGGATGCGGGAAATGCTGTCCACCACCGCGGCGCTCTACGGCCGGGGCCTGGGCGACAAGGTGGCGCTGATCACCGATGGCCGCTTCTCCGGCGCGACGCGGGGCTTCTGCATCGGTCATGTCGGGCCGGAAGCGGCCCTGGGCGGACCTATCGGGCTGATCAAGGATGGCGACATCATTCGCATCGATGCCGAGGCGGGAACGCTGGACGTGGACCTCAACGCCGAGGAGCTCGCCGCGCGGCGCGAAGCCTGGTCGCCGCGCAAGACGGATTATCAGTCCGGGGCGCTGTGGAAATACGCGGAACAGGTGGGTCCCGCCCATAAAGGCGCGGTCACCCACCCCGGAGGGGCCGCGGAAACCCACATGTATGCAGATATTTAATAATTCTGTGCTACGCGGGTACGGCCAGGAGGCCGTACCGAATGTCCGCATCGCTGCAGACCGAGCTCATGGAGATGAGCCGCTATAACCGGATCGCCAACCGGGCGCTCTACGAGTGCTGCGCCCGGCTGTCGGAGCGCGAGCTCGGCGAGCTCCGTCCCAACCGGGACGAGAGCCTCTTGTTCATGCTCAATCACATCCTGATTGTCGATCGCGATTGGATGAACCGGTTCACCGGCACCGAAATCACCAATGCCGAACGCGGCACGCTGTTGCATGACACCCTGCCCGCGCTGCGGGAAGACCGGACCCGGGAAGACGAGCGCATCGAGGAATTCGTCGAGAACATCCACATCGCCTTCCTGTCGACCCAGTTCCGCTACAAGGATGCCGGGGGCGTGTTCCACCAGGACCCCGCCGACCGCCTGGTGGTGCACATGTTCGTGAACCAGATCCATCATCGCAGCCGGGTGCAGCAGGTGCTTGCCGAAACCGGGCATCAGGTGCCCGAACTGGACTTCCACATCCTGCTCAGGCGCTGAGCCCGGATCAGTTGGATTTCGGTTCGCTGATCGCGCGGATCAGCTTGCGCACCCGATTGGCGTTCATTGCCGCGTCCCGCCGGCCGACACGGGAAGACGAACGGATATCCACGCGGCTGCCGCTCCCTTCGGTCAGGATGCGGATGCTGACATCGTCGACGAAACCAAAGACCAGGCTGGTCTCATGGGCCTCGATATGGCCGATCAGCGTGTTGGCGGTCACGATCGTCCAGCCGAACCGCCTGACCGCCGCCAGGGTGCGCTCGAACGCTTCCGCAGTGGGCACCGGGAGAATCAACGGCTTGATGTCGGGGTAATGCTTGCGCTGGAG
>JAHEKA010000160.1 GCA_024638585.1 Rhodospirillales bacterium | reverse complement strand
CCGAGGGCAGCCGCTATGACGGAATCGCGCTGGAATACATCAATCCGTCAGATAACGGACCGGCGCTGGCGACCATCGGCTGCTGGATCCAGAAACTGCCGCCGGGGTTCGAAGGGGCGCGCCACCGCCACACCAGTTCGGCGGTGTGTTTCGTGGTCGGCGGCGAAGGCCGGACAGTTTTCGATGACGCCGCTCTCGATTGGCAGCGCCACGATTCTTTCGCCGTCCCCAACTGGACCTGGCACCGCCATCTCAACGGGTCCAAAACCGAACCCGCCTATCTCTTTTCCGTTAATGATATCCCGGTGCTGAGCGCTTTCGGCCTATACCGGGAAGAGCCCGAAATCTCCCTTGGGAACCTTGCCCCTCTGGGGCATGCTCCCTGACCCGAAAGCAGAACACGGTGCCCTGACCACCGAGGAGTAATACATGGCCACACAGGTTCGAGACTTCGACGAACAGGCGCTCAAGGAGCTTGAGGAAGAACTGACGGAACTTGCCAACGCGCAGTTCGAATCGGACGCATACAAGCACATGCTGTCCGTCCCCTTCACGCTGAAGGGCTGCCAGGAATTCTTCAAGCAGCATGCGCTGTTCAACCTGAACCGGCGGGACTGCTGGGGCTACGTGCAGGCCAAGGCACCGATGCCGGTCAAACAGTTCGTCTGGGATCACGAAACCGAAGAACTCGACGGCGTACCCTCCCGCGGCGGCCTCAACCACTATGAACTGGCCGTCAAGCAGGGCGAAGCCTGGGACCTGACGCCGGAGGACTACTACAATACGGAGCCGCTCGACGGCACTTATACCTGCTGCCAGGCCTGGATCTCGCTGTCCCAGAATGAACCGTGGCGGGTGGCCTTCGCGGCGTCTTCGGCGCTTGAGTATTCCAACTCCGACGACATCATCCGTGGTGGCGGCGTCTCGCGCCGGATCGGCGAAAAGCTCGAGCGGGAGCTCGGCATCCCCATGAAGAAACAGGTCTCGAACGACGAACATACGGTCGCGGAGATCGAACACGCCCAAATGCTGATGCGGGCCGCCAAGCAATACGGCCAGACGCCGGAGGACCGCGCCCAACTGCTCGATGGCGCAAAGAAGACCTGGCAGATCGACCGTATCTTCAGGGGCTTCCTCGGCGATCTCATGGAAAAATACGCGGACTGAAAGGCCACGGCGTCACATCAAGATTGACGGGATCAATAACCTGAAGAGGTTATTGATCCCCGCGGTTTGTGGTGACTGGGAGGTGTTAACCCGATGTCTGGTTTTAGCCAAAAGCGGACATTGGCTCATCGTCTATGCCGCTATTGATCACCAAGTCATTGAAATCACCCGGCATATCGGGAATGCAGTAGTCCTCACCGTGCTTGGCGGCAGCGCCTGACGGCGACCTGCTGCGCACCGGGGCCACCTCGCGCTTCATGCAGTCCTATGCGGTGGGCAGGTGAATAAAAAGAAGGGTCGGCCCATTGGGCCGACCCTCCCCGTATGATTGGACTGTTCGCCCTTACTCCTACTTCTTTTTCTTGGCGCGCTCGAGCTTGCCGTAATACGAACCGGGCGGTGTGATCGCGGCACGCACCTTTTCACGCAGCCCGGGCTTGATATCGACAATCTCAGTGATCAGCTTTTGCAGCGCGACACCGTCCGTCGGGTCCACCTCGATGCGCGAGCGCTTGGCGTCCTTCAGGAACGCCTGGTCCTTCATGGTCGCGTTGAACGCAACGCGCAGTGCCTTGACCCGATCGGCCGGCACGCCCTGGGCGACCGCGAATGGGAAGCCCGTCATGAACGACTTAGTCACATAGGTGAGAATTTCGGTCTGTTCGGGCGTTTTGCCGAGATCCTTCAGCAACGGCACGACACCGGGCAGCTTCGGGTCCGACTTGAAACCGACCTGAACCATCGGCCGGACCAGCTTGTCCCGGACGAGTCGTGGCGCGCTCGCCAACCAGCTCGACCACGGATTGGAGCCGCGGCCCACAAGCTCACCCCTCTCCATGGCGGCATCGATCTCGCTACCGCTTTGGTACCCCGTGATGATCTTGAGCTTGGCGCCGAGCACGTTGTTGAGGACCGCCGGCAAGATCACCGACGGCGAGCCCGCACCGGTGGCGCCGATGGTGATTGTGTTCTTCGTCAGGTCGTCAAAGGTTTTGGCCGACGAGGTGTGCCAGACGGCGAGCACCCGGTTCGAGGTCGATATCACCCCGATCCAGCTGAACGCCTTCATATCGGCCTTGAGCTTGTCGGTGATCTGAAGACCCTGAAACATCGGGATAGCGCCGCTGACAATCGTCAGCACCGAGCCGTCGCGCGGCGCCACCTGGGCAACGTAGTTGGCGGCCTTGATGCCGCCGCCGCCCGTCATGTTGATGTTGATCGCACGCGGCTTGCCGGGGATATGGCGCGTCATGTGACGCATCAGCATGCGTGCATTAAGGTCGTAGCCACCCCCCGCCTTGGTGCGGATGATCATCTTGATCTGCTTGCCTTTGTAGAATTTTGCGATCGGGTCGGCCAAAGCGGTGGTTGCCTGCAGGCCGGCGAAAATCGCCAGCCCCAGGGCCGGTATGGTGATTGCTTTTCTCATAGCATTTTCTCCCAGTTAGCGCGGCGTGCTCGTCGTGAGATAGCCAGGCTCGTTATGTGATGGCTGCGTCGCGGATTCCTGCCATTAGCACACAGCTAGCGGTGCGCATGCGAAGGATTCCGAACTCCTACCGATGTTTATGGAAATAATTTGTATCCTGTCCGAGCCGGTGGGGGAAGCACAATGGGCACCTGTGGGCGAAGCTCGAGGAGAAGGCCCTGCGCTCGCATATGTTTGGCCGATTCCTCGAGGGCGAAAGGTCGGTGTGTCAAATCATAGCCATCCGCCCGGACCCCAACCCGTAGGCCGAATAACGTGATCTTCCTGTGCATCTATTGTCCCCCAGATTGCACACGGATCATGGCACGGGTGATTAAGGATGACTGTCGGAAATGCCACGTTGCGACGAAAAGCTTATGTCCGCGTTGGGTCATAAGCGGTCATCAGGTTAACGGGCTGTCAAGGTGGCTCGGCGGGGTAATTTGCCTGCATATTCGAATGCCGGCATGCCGGAGAGGTCTTAGGCGTCGGCGGTTTCGCCCGCGCCCAGCTTATGGGAAACCTCCCGCGCCGCCGCCAGCAAGGTTTTCGCGGGCGGGCCCGTAAAGGATGTATTGAACGTCCCCTTCACGCCGATCACGGTGATGGCCAGCTCAAGCTTCCCGTCATGGCCGAACACCGGTGCCGCCAGGTTTGCATGGATGGGGGTGCGCAAGCCGATGGTCCGGGCGAGGCCTCGCTTGGCCACGCCGGACTTGATTTCCTCGATCTTGTCGGCGGTCATGCGGTTCTTTCCCTTGTGCAGGGCGTTCCACTCCGCCACCTCCCGCGCAAGCAATTCCGCCGTCATTGCCGGGGTCTCATGGGCCAGGAACAGGTTGCCCGCCGCGGTCTGCAACAACGGCAGGATGAGCCCTTCGCGGATGCGGATCGGCGCCATCAGGTTGGCGTGTTCGCACCGGATCACCGTGGGGCCGTGGGATCCCCAGACGCTGATCAGGGCGGCCAGGCCGGTTTCCTCGGCGAGCCGCGGCAATGCGGCCAGCGCCTGGCGTACGGGATCGATGCGGCTGATGGCGGCAAGCCCGAGGTTGAGCATCTCCGGCCCAAGGTCGTAACGGCCCGACGCACTTTCCTGTTCCAACAGTCCGGCGTCACACAGCCCCCTGAGATACCGGTAGGCGCGGCTCGGCAACATTTCCGATTTCGCGGCGATCCGGGTGAGGGTCGTGGGTCCGTCGAACCCCGCGACCACGCCCAACAGCCTGGCGCCGGTGGCGATGGTGCTGTTGCCGGGCGATCGCGTGCGTGCGTTTCTTTTGGATGGTTCACTCCTGCGCGCCATGAATATCCTACGTCGTTCGGTGATGGTCCCTACATGTCTAACAGAACGGGGGGATGGGCACCGCAATTTTTTCGAATCGTGAAGGCAATTCAGAAAAAAGCGGCAGCCGGTATACGGCTGTGCTAATGGCAGAATCCCGTCCCGTGTGATGCGTCTGGGAGCTTCGCTGAAATGGACAGGAGTCCGCCCATGTGGCAGCATAAGCGGAACAAATACCGCAAAGGAATTCTAAAAATCGTAATAACGGCGGGGGCACCGTGGACCACATCAACTTTCCCTACAGGTCGGAAACCCACCTTCCTTTTCTCCACGTCGTGGCGGAATCGGGATCCTGGGAGAAGCATGGGCTCGATGTCTCCTACAACAAGAAGATTTCATCCGCCGACGCGCACCTGGAAGTCCCCAGCGAACACATAGAATTCGTGGGCGGCAACCACGTATCGACCTATGCCCACCGGGCTAGAGGAGACACTTGGGTCTACCTCGGTCAAACGATGAATTTCACCAACGTCAAACTGCTGGCGCGCCCAGAATCTCAAATTCACGGAATACCGGACCTGAAGGGCAAGGTCGTCGGGTCCTATGGAATGCATCCCGGATTGAACGACTGGCTCTACCTGAAGCAGCGCGGATTGCATGTTGACCGTGAAGACGTCCAAATCGTCAATCAGCATGGCAGCAATATGGATGCCGCCGCTACGGAGAAGCCGAAGCCGTTATGGCAATGGGTGGTAGACGGAGATGTTGATGCGGCACTGGTCTGGCCGCCCCTCAGCACCTTCGGCGCGCGCGCCGGTCTCAAGGTGATTGAGATCGATCCCTTGCCGATGATCTGGTTCACGACGATCTCCAGTTCGAGCACCTTCGTCGCCAAGCATCCCGACATCGTCGAGCGGATGCTCAAGGGCGTGATGGAAGGGATTCACTATTTCAAGACCCATCCCGAAGAAAGCACCGCCATCATCAGGGCGCTGTATCACGACGAAGGCGATCTGGACGACGAGGCGGCGAGCGCCGTTTACCAGGATCTTGCGGGCATCCTGGAGCCCAAGCTCTATCCTGCCCTGCCATCCATCGCCAACGTCTACGAAGAGGCGATCCGACAGGACAAAGACGCGGCCAAGGTCAATCCCATGGAGCTTTGGGATCTCCATCACCTGCGCCAAATCGACGATTCCGGATTCGTCGACCAACTCTATTCCGGCACCAACCAGGCGCCCTAAACGGCAAGGCGACGGTATCCGGACAAGACATTGGAAATTTCGAAATCACACCCGCCCCGGGCGACATGGTCAGCGTCGTTGCCGCGATCGGGGCGCTCGCCTTCGGTTGCTGGATCGCGTCCGAATGGCCAGAGGGGCCCTCTTTCGCCGTCTCTCCCGTGGCCGGCGGCGTCTTGTCACTGGCCATGCTTCTTGCCGTCTTCGAGGGGCTGATCAAAGTGGTCTGGCCGGACCCGCTGATCTACACTTGGTTTGCCGGAGAGTCATGACACAGCCGGATGCCGGAACGATAAGACAAGAAGCAGGAACGGGGTTGGAACACGCATGACCGACGATCTGGAACGGTGGAACACCCGGCGCAGGGAGGCCATGGGGGACCTCAGGGCGTATCTGCGCATCGTCGAGGAAAACGGCGAGCTTGAGATCGTCGACGGCGCCGATCCCCATTTGGAAATGGGCGCGCTTTATGAACTGAGCCTGCGCAAACGCCACCCGCCGGTGCTGCTGTTCCAGAATATCAAAGGCTATGCGCCGGATTATCGGGTGCTCACCAATGTGCGCTTCGCCCGCACCATGGTGGGGGATCTCGATCTTGACAGCGTCCGGGCGCACAAGAAGGAAAACCGCTGGGCGTCGGATCCCATTCCGCCGCGCGAGGTCAACACGGGCCCGGTGATGGAGAACGTCGTCACCGGCGATGACGTCGACATCAACGTCTTTCCAGCCGCCCAATGGAAGGAAGGCGACGGCGGGCGCTACATCGGCACGGAATGCCTGGTCATCAACCGGGATCCCGATAGCGGCTGGGTCAATGTCGGCACCTATCGCTCGATGATCCATGACGGCAAGACCC
>JAHEKA010000159.1 GCA_024638585.1 Rhodospirillales bacterium | reverse complement strand
TGTTGCCCTTGCCGGGGTCGCCCTGGTCGGCAGCGCCAGCCCTGCCATGGCCGCAGACGTACTGCCCTGCAAGACCATTCAGGTGGTGATCCATTCGTCGTACGGCGGCGGCACCGACGTCACCGCCCGGATGATGTCGATCCGCACCCGGCGCATCTTGAAAAAGGACATCCAGATCGTTGCCAAGCGCGGCGGTTCCGGGGCAAATGCGCATCAATATGCGCTGACCAAGCCCAAGGACGGCTGTACCGTCCTGGCGCTGACCCAGACCCATCTCTACACGATCGCCCGCGGCAAATCGCCGCTCAAGATCGACGATGTCCAGGGCATCGCCCGGGCGATGGACGATCCCACCTTCATCACCGTGTCAGCCAAGAGCAAATACAGTTCGCTCAAGGACCTGATCGCGGCGTCGAAGGAGAAGGCGCTCAACTGGGGCGTCGCGCAGATCGGCGGGACCGAGCATATCGGCCTCGCCACCTTCGCCAAGGCGGCCGGCATCAAGTACAAGGTCGTGCCCTTCGGCTCCGGCGCCCAGATGGTCCAGGCCCTGATGTCAGGTGCCATCGATGCGACCCTGCCCAATGTCAGCGAGGCGGGCGACCAAGTGCGTGACGGCACCTTCCGTGCACTGGCGGTGATGAGCGAAAAGCGCCTTTCCGATTATCCCAAGGTGCCGACCACCTTTGAGCTTGGTTTCAAGGCCAAGGCGTCGACCACCCGCGGCTATTGGGTGCTGAAGGGCACGCCGAAGGCAGCGGTGGATGCCCTGTCCAAGGGCATGGTCAAGGCCATGCAGCACAAGGTCTTCGCCAACTACCTGAACAGCGCCGGGCTTTCGGTGAAGGACAGCGTCGCGGGCGCCGACGTCTGGACCAAGCATATCAAGGAAGAATACGAGACCGCTTCTTCGGCCCTGAAGGAGCTCGGTCTTTTGAAAAAGAAGAAGTAGGAAGACCGTTATTCGCTGACCTGTTCTCTTCCTCATGTCGAACGACGGATCAGAAACCACTTCGGGTCGCGAGGGGCAGGGGCCATCCCCCAGCTCCTCGCTGATCCATGGCGTTGACCTTAAGCTGACGCTGACCATCTTAGGCGTTTGCGCCGCGCTCTATTACGTCACCACCACCTTCGATGAGGTGTCGACGCTCCTGACCCAGAACATCCCGCCGGAATGGTTTCCCAGGCTCCTGATCTGGTTCATCGCCATCCTGTCCCTTATCTTGCCGTTCGAGCATCGGTTCTTGGAGAGGGGCAAGAAGGGCCTGGACGAAGGCCGCGAATCACGCATTCCCATCGGGGCAATCGTCACCGCCGGCCTTCTCATCCTGGTGGTGGCGTCAATCGTCGTCCTCGGCACCTTCCTTTCGATGGTTCTGGTTTGCGCGGCCCTGCCGCTGCTCTGGGGGGAGCGGCGCTGGAAAATTCTGATCCCCTACGTCATCCTGTTTCCGACTTTAGTGGCGCTTCTCTTCACCAAGGTGCTGCGGGTCTATTTCGAGCCCGGCCTGATCGGCGTCGTGTTTTAGGGGGCCATGATGGAAGCATTTCTCCAGGGGCTCTCCCTTATTCTCGACCCGTTCAACATCATGCTGATCTTCTTCGGCGTGCTGGTGGGTGTCACCATCGGCGCCCTGCCGGGACTAAGCTCGCCCATGGCGGTGGCCCTGTTGTTGCCCTTCACGGTGGGGATGGAGCCGATCCCCGCTATCGCCATGCTGGCCTCGTTGTATTGCGCCGGCACCTTCGGCGGCTCGATCACGGCGATCTTGATCAATGCGCCGGGTGCCCCTCCCGCTGTGGCGACCGCCTTTGACGGCTATCCCATGGCCAAACGGGGAGAGGCGGGCCGCGCGCTGGGCCTTGCCGCCATCAGCTCGGTAACCGGCGGCATATTCAGCCTGATCGTCTTCCTGATCGCGACGCCGATGCTGGCCAAGCTGGCGACCGAGTTTCGCCCGCCCGACTATTTCGCACTGGCGGTCTTCGCCTTGTCGATGTTGGCCTCGATCAGCGGCAAATCCTCCATCCGCAACCTGATTTCAGGCGCCGCGGGCGTCCTGGTGGGCACCATCGGCATCCACCTGACCACCGCGGTGGAACGCTTTACCTTCGGGTTTTCCGAACTGACCGACGGCATCCATTTCGTGCCGGTGCTGATCGGCCTGTTCGCAATGGGTGAGCTTTTGACCCAGTCGACGATGGCCAACGTGGCGCTGGAGCGCATCAGCTCCATCGTGATCAAGTTGCCCAGCATGGAGGACCTGCGCAAGGTGCGGGCCACGATCCTGCGCTCCTGCGGTATCGGTACCTTCATCGGCATCCTGCCGGCGGAGGGTTCCACCGTGGCCGCCATCATGGGCTATAACGAAGCCAAGCGTTTTTCCAAGAACAAGGAAGAATTCGGCAAGGGTGCCATCGAGGGCATCGCCGGCCCGGAAGCGGCCAACAACGCGGCGGCCGGCGGCGCCATGGTGCCGACCCTGGCGCTCGGTATTCCCGGCAGCGGCACCACCGCCATCATCCTGGCGGCGTTGATCATGCACGGCTTCCGTCCCGGCCCCTACCTGATGAACGAAACGCCGCATTTCATTTATGCGATCTTCATCGCTATGCTGCTGGCCAATTTCATGTTCCTGGGCGTCGGGTTGGCCGGGGCCAAGATCTTCTCGCGCATCACCATGATCCCGCGCACCTTGCTGTGGCCGTCGGTCTTCGTGTTCTCGGTGATCGGCGCCTATTCGGGATCCTCGTCGCTGTTCGACGTCGGGGTGATGCTGACGGCGGGGATCCTGGGCTTCGTCATGTTGCGCCACGGTTTCGGCCCCGCGCCCTTCGTCATGGGTCTGATCCTTGGCAAGCTGGTCGAGGAATCGCTTTCTCAATCCATGATCATTTTCGACAATAACTGGCTGCGCTTCTTCGAGCGCCCCTTCGCCATCCTGTTCTTTGCCCTGACCATCCTCGGGCTGTTCTGGAGCCAGTTCGTGCGTGCCGGCGGCTGGCTCGCCGGGCGCGTCCGCGGCGCCCAAATGGAACGGGGCGACTAAGTCCGCGCGGCCCGCTGGAATTTTCGTCTCTCACAGCTTTCATCCGCGCCGGAGGCTCCTCCATGACGGTCACCGAGATCATCCTGCACCGGATTAAGCTGCCGCTCATCACGCCCTATCGCCTGTCTTACAGGGTTTACGAGGACTTCGATCCCATCATTGTCGAAGCGCGCGATGCCGAAGGGTGCACCGGCTGGGGCGAAGGGCATATCTCTCCCGGCCACACCTTCGAAAGCATCGAGGGCGGATGGCGCTTTTGTGCGGAGGAGGGCAAGCGAGTCCTTGGTTTGCCGGTCGATGAGGCCAAGAACCGGCTGGAGGCGATCCAGCCGCGTTCACCGGTGGCGGCGGCGGCGCTGATCACGGCGCTTGAGATGCTGGGCGGCCATCCGGTCCTGGATGTTGCCGAGCGTCAGCGCCTGCCGTTGCTGACCCCCTTCCACGCGACCGAGGCCGATGCCATCGCCGCCGAAGTGGAGGCCCGCATCGCTGAGGGCTTCGGCACGCTCAAGGTCAAGGTCGGTAAGGATGTGGAAGCCGACCTCGCCCGCGTCGCCGCCGTGCAGGCGGCGGCCCAGGGACGGGCCACCATCCGGCTCGACGCCAACCGCGGGTTCGATCGCGAAGATGGGTGTCGGTTCGCTGCGGCGCTCGACCCGGAAGGCATCGAGTTGTTCGAACAACCCTGCGAGTCCAAGGACTGGGAGTCCAACGCGGCGGTGGCGGCTGTCTCGGCTGTTCCGGTGATGCTCGACGAATCGATCTATGGGGTCGCCGATATCGAACGGGCCGCGGACATCGAGGGGATCGGCTTCATCAAGCTGAAGCTCAAGAAGATGGGAGGCCTCGACCTCCTGCGCCGCGGTCTTGAACGCATCCGGGAACTCGGCATGATCCCGGTTCTGGGCGACGGCGTCTCTTCGGAGATCGGCTGCTGGATGGAGGCCTGCGTGGCCCGAGAGTTGATCGACAATGCCGGGGAATTCAATGGTTTCCTCAAGCCCAAGGCGCGGCTGTTCGCGAACCCGCTCAACTTTGAGAACGGAGCGCTGGAACTCGATGCCGGCTACCGGCCCGAAATTGACCGCGCGGCGCTTGAGGCCCACCGCCTCGATCACGCCCGGTTGACCGCATTGCAGGACCAAATAGCGAAAGGATGAGCACTATGGCGGAGAATGGCGCTGTTGCCTCGTCGATCACCGGTGAGGTCGCGGATTTCATCACCGGGATCCAATACGGCGACATCCCGGCCGATGTCATAGAGCTCGGCAAGAAGCATATTCTCGACGGTTTGGGACTGGCGCTCGCGGGTTCCGCGGTGGAGAGCGGGCAGATCGTCCAGGATCATCTGGCATCGCTTGGGTGTGGCGAGGGCCCCGCGACGGTGATCGGCACGGGTCTCAAGATCGTGCCGCGCTTCGCCGCTTTCGCCAACGGCGTCGCCATCCATGCCGAAGATTACGACGACACCCAGCTGGCGGTCGCCAAGGACCGGGTCTACGGGCTTCTGACCCACCCGACGGCGCCGGCCCTGCCTGCTGCGCTGGCCATCGCCGAGGCGCAAGGCGCCGGTGGTCCGGACATGATGGCCGCTTACCACATCGGCGTCGAAGTGGAATGCAAAATCGCCGAGGCCATCAATCCCCGCCACTACCAGGAGGGTTTCCATTCGACGGCGACCTGTGGGACCTTTGCCGCGGCGGCGGCTGCGGCCAAGCTGTCCGGCCAATCCCGGGACGAGGTTCTGCGCAGCCTGTCGGTCGCGGGCAGCCAGTCCGCCGGGTTGCGCGAGAATTTCGGCACCATGACCAAGCCCTTCCATGCCGGGCGGGCATCGGAGAGCGGCGTGGTGGCGGCCGATTTCTCGGCCCGCGGCTGGACCGCCGCGCCCACCATCCTGGAGGCGCCGCGCGGATTTTTCCGGGCCGCGGGGGGCGGTTTCGCCGAGGATGCGATCCACGGCCGCCTCGGGGACCCCTGGACCTTCGCTCAGCCCGGCATCTCCATCAAGCCGCATCCCTCGGGATCGCTCACCCATCCCGGCATGACGACCATGGCGGAACTCATCGCCGAGCACGGGATCCGGGCCGAGGACGTGGTCCAAGTCAAGGTCGGGACCAACCAGAACATGCCCAACGCGCTGATTCATCACCGCCCCACTGATGAGCTGCAAGCCAAGTTCTCCATGGAATTCTGCATGGCTGTGTTGTTGACCGAGGGGCGCGGCGGGCTGAACGAGTTCACGCCTGACGTGGTCAACCGTCCGGACATCAAGGCAATGATCGAAAAGGTCGATTTCGGGGTGCATCCCGAGGCGGAAGCCGCGGGCTATGACAAGATGACGACCATCATCGAGATCGAGCTCGCCGGCGGCCGCCTTATTGAGGGCCGCGCCGATTTCGGCAAGGGCAGCCCGGCCGATCCCATGAGCTATGACGAGGTCGCGGACAAGTTCCGGGAATGTGCCGAGTTCGCGCGCTTCCCGGGCGACAGGGCGGAAAAGACCGTCGAGCTCGTGTCCCGGCTGGACGCCCTCGGCGATATCCGTGAACTGACGGCCTTGCTTGCGCGCTAGGTGCTGAGAATCTCGGCGATCGCCTTGCCGAGGTCCTCGGTGCTTGCCTTGCCGCCCATGTCCGGCGTCAGCAGGGCAGGGTCCTCCAACACTGTTTCGATGGCGTCTTCGATGGCGCCGGCGGCGGCACCCTCGCCCAGGTGATCCAGCATCATCGCGCCGGACCAGATCTGGCCGATGGGATTGGCGATGCCTTGGCCCGCGATGTCGGGGGCAGACCCGTGCACCGGTTCGAACATCGACGGATGGTCGCCTTCCGGGTTGATGTTGGCGGACGGCGCGATGCCAATGGAACCGGCCACCGCCGGGCCCAGGTCGGAGAGGATATCGCCGAACAGGTTGGACCCCACCACCACGTCGAACCAATCGGGGTGGGTGACGAAATGGGCGGT
>JAHEKA010000158.1 GCA_024638585.1 Rhodospirillales bacterium | reverse complement strand
ATCGACTTGGAGAGCCTGCGTTCGGTCTCCGAAGATCTCACCCGCATTGCCCGGCAGGAAGGATTCCCCATCGGCCGCCCCGCCGAATACCGCTACGCCCAATACCAGCATCAGGTGCCGGGCGGCATGATCTCCAACCTCGGCCATCAGCTGGAGGTGGTGGGCTTGGGTGACCGGCTGGCCGAGGCGTTGGAAGAAACCACAAGGGTGCGCAAGGATCTGGGTTACCCCATCATGGTGACGCCGCTCTCGCAATTCGTCGGCTCCCAAGCGGCGATCAATGTCATCGCCGGCGAGCCCTACAAGGAGGTCACCGATCAGGTGATCAAGTACGCCCTCGGCCAGTTCGGCAGCGAGGCGGCCGAGGCCATGGACCCGGAGGTGAAGGACAAGGTTCTGGACCGGCCCCGGGCGCGGGAGCTCAGCAAATGGGAACCCGATGAATTGAGCCTGGAGGAGATGCGGGCGAAGTTCGGCGGCGCGGGGACCTCGGATGAGGAATTGATGCTCCGCTGGCTGCTGACCGAGGAAGAGATCGCCGCCATGCGCGCGGCGCCGGCGCCCCGGGAATACGCGGTCTCAAGCCATCCGCTCGTGACCCTGGTGGCGGAGCTTGCCCAGCGCAAGGACATCGCCCATCTTGAGGTCGAAAAGGGCGGCGTCTCGGTGACCCTCAACCGGCCCGGCTGACCCGAACGCCCCTGAAATACGAACTGAGGAACGTTTCCTAAGTTACAGAAATAGATAAGAAAACAGGGTATCTTAAGGTCACGCTTTAAGATGAAGAGGACCCCCGCTGCCGGGGCTTATCCAAGGCCGCGGCAGCGGACCGGTTCCAGGGAGGAAACCCATGCAAATCGGTCTTTTTTCCAACGGGCAGCGCACCAACGAGGTGGCCAAGACCAGCTATGACGAAGACCTGTTCGAGGTCATCCTGGCCGACGAGCTCGGCATCCAAGAAGCCTGGATCAGCGAGCACGGCACGTTGCTGGGTTCTTGGGCGCCGGACCAACTGCCCTGCGCCGACCTTTTCATCTGCAAGGCCGCCGCGCTGACCAAGCAGATTCGCATGGGGCCCGGCATCCGGCCCTTGCCGTTCTTCCACCCTTTGCAGGTCGCCACCGACTGTGCCGTCTGCGACCACCTGACCGGCGGGCGTTACATGGCCGGCTTCGGCCTCGGCATCGGCACCGGCAATGGGCAGCGGGGCGAACTGCCGGGCGACCGGCGGGTGATGATGCGCGAGGCCATCGACCTGATCCTGACCGCCTGGACCGCGCCCGGCCCGTTCGATTGGGATGGCGAGATCTGGCAGGGCAAGGATTGGCACATCATCCCCAAGCCCTACACGAAGCCACACATGGAGGTGGGCATGGCCTGCTCGCGCTCCGAAGGGACCCTGCAGATGGCTGCGGAAAAGGGCTTCTATCCGCTGATGAGCTGGACGCCCAAGATCGACCAGCTCGCCAACATGGTGGAGATCTACCTCGATACCGAAGGTCCCACCGACCACCCGCCGACCCGGGACGAGATCCGCATTTCGCGTTTCGTCTACATCGCCGATTCGGTGGAGGCGGCCAAGAAGGAGCTCTCCGAATTCGAGGTCGGCATGCCGGTGCGCCAGGGGCGACTGGATGGGTATATCCCCGAAGGCGGGTCGCGCGACGACCTGACCATGGAATACCTGATCGACCAGGGGATGTTCTTCTGCGGCGATCCCGACACGGTCTATGGCCAGATCCGCGACCTCTACGACCAAGTCGGCGGCTTCGGCGTGTTCCTGATGACCTGTGGCAAGGATTGGGGCAGCCATGAACAGCGCGCGCGCTCGATGCGCGCGTTCATGGAAGAAGTTGCGCCGCGGCTCAGCGAACTTCCGGCAGACGGGGCGCTTGCGGCCTGAACACGGGAACGCGGGCGGCAGCACGCCGCCCGCGATGAGATCCCGGTCGCCCGGTCGTTACTTGCAGTCGATATTGAGCGCCGACTGTGCGCCCTTGACCTTGAAGGTGCACTCCATGCCCACCTTCAGCGCCTTGCGCTTGGCCTTCTTGCCGCCGACGGTGATCTTGGTCCGGCGGCCCGAAACCCGCACCTTGCCCTTGGCCTTTTCGCCCTTCCAGGAGACGCGCCGGCCGCCGGAACGCACCCGGGTGATCTTGCCCATGTGGGTGAACACGGGGACCTTCGCCTTCGAGGTCTTGGTGCGCACGGCCGACGACCCAATCTCCTTCGCCCGCGCGATCACGTCGGGCGGGAAAGAGTAGATCATCTTGACCAGCCGCTCGACCTCCTCCCCAGGGGCGGGGTCGATCTGCAGGCGCCGTTTCTTGGTCTCGGCAAGGAACGCCTTGTCATGCATGGTGTCTGAGAAAGCCTTGCGCACGACCTTGAAACGGTCGTCGGGCACCCCGGGCCCCATGCCGAAAGGCCGGCCGAAAAGCTGGGCCGACATATGGACGTCCAGGGCCTGCTTGTCCTTCTGGTTCTTGACCAGGTCGCGGATCAGGGACACATGCTGAAGGTCCTTGTGCTTCTTCATGCCGAACTGAAGCACCATGGTGATCTTCTTGTCCCGGAGCCAGGCGCCGCCGGTGGCGTTGATCGACGACCAGGACCAGGCGCAGCGTCCCTGCACCTCGCCCCGCTGCATGGCGAGGTTGACATCGGCGCCACCGGGATAGCCGGTGACCAGCCTGAGATTGCCGCCCAGCAGGTTGTTGACCAGCCGGGTGTGGATGTCGATGGTGCTGCCGATGGAAATGCCGCCCATGATCCACGGCTTCGCCAGCATGTCGTCGATGGAGTTGACCTTATGGGTGTGCCAGAAGGTGCACATGCTGTATTCCTGGTTGGCGCTGCCCAGCCATCTGATCTTTGAACTGTCGAACTTGGCGGCCTTGTTTCCGAACAGGGGCTCGGCCACGCTGTTGCGGGTGATGTGCGCCATGACGGTGCCGTCCTGCGGAAACACGTTGTAGACCGAATTCAGCATCCGGATGCCGCCGGCGCCGGTCAGGTTCTTCGCGACCATTTTCGGATTGCCGGGAATGAACCGGGTGATATGGCGCGCCACGGTGCGCGCATAAGCGTCATAGCCGCCGCCCGCGGACACGCCGATATAGACGGTCATCACCTTGCGCTTGTAGAAATCCGCGACCGCGTCCGCCGCGGCCGGGTTGGGGCCCACGATCAGGCCTGCGCAGATCGCGCCCAAGGCGGATGCTTTCAGCAAATGTGTGAAGTCCATTTTGATTGTCTCCCAGTTGTGAATCGCCGACCCGGACTCTCCGGTCCGGTAAGGTGTCGGCAATGTAATCCCAAAGCCTGTCGATTTATCGCATTTCTCCCTTGGTGCCCCATGCGCGGACCAGTGAATCGTCCGCGGCTTCCGGAGATCTTACTGCGCCGTTGCCAGGGTCGTCGGCGGCGGGGCGCCGACTTCGGCGTCCTTTTCCTCGCCGAAATTCTTGCCGGCGTCGAAGGTGATCACCTCCTGCAGGGGATCGCGCACCACGCCGACGGGATCCTCGCCCCGGGCGACGGCATCGATGGAATCGGCCAGCATCCGGCGCAACATCACCACGCCCTGGTCCGAGGTGCCCAGCACTTCCCGCGAGCGGTCGTGGATCAGCCCTTGGCTTTCCTGGGCGGCGCGGTCCTGGTCGTGGGATTGCAGGCCCCACCAGCCGTCTTCGACGCGGCGGTAAACGCCCCGTTCCCGATGGGTGAGCCCCTTACATTCGATATCGTCGTCCCCCGATGCATCAGCATAGACGCGCAGGTAGAAGGTGGTGGTGGTGACGTCGTCGGTCGGCACCCGGAAATGCATGAAGTGGCTTGGGATGTCGCCGGTGCGCGCGCCGAAGCGGCGGGTATGGGAGGGGAAAATCTGGTGGCTCACATTGGTGAGTTCGCCCGGATATTGCGAGGCCTGACGGAAGCCGTACCAGGTGCGGTCCCATTCCACTTGCGGCCGCTTCAGGGCGATATCGGGATAGACGCTGGCATGCAGCGCCATGGAATGCATGGGATCGACGCCGTTCTCGGCGCGTTGTAGCCAGTTGCAGTTGTCGACCCCGGCGCGGATGATGCGATGGCGGCCCTCCACATGGAGAAGGTCGTAAGGCGGCAGCAAGGGGGCCGGCAGCGGACCCAGATAGGCGAACACCAGGCCGGAGATCTCCTGGACCTGATAGGCGGTCTGGCGCACCTCCGCAGCGAGCTTGCCGTCGGGCTCCGCCGGCTGTTCCAGGCACTGGCCGTCGGCGGCGAAAAGCCAGCCGTGATAGCAGCAGCGCAAACCGCGCTCCTCGGCCCGGCCCAGGGTGAGGGAGGCACCCCGGTGCGGGCAGGCCGCGTCCAGCAGCGCCGCTTGGCCGGCACCGTCGCGGAACAGCACCAGGTCTTCGCCGAGGATGCGGATCGGCACCGGCTTGTCGGCCAGTTGCTCGGTGAACCAGATCGGCCACCAATAGCGGCGCAGCATTTCGCCCGCCGGGGTGCCCGGCCCAACCCGGGTGAGACGTTCGTTTTCTTCCCGATTCATGACGCAATCCTCCTTCGGCGAATGTTGCCCGCTCTTAGGCGCAATTAGACACCCGGGCATGGTCCCTGGCAATCGCCATGGGCGCCACGGGGCTTTGGCTTTATTCTCGGTCCCGGCCTGTTATTCTCTGCCGCCCGCAAGACAGGCCGCCCATGAGACCGCCGCAATCGACCGCAAAACCCTTTCCGCGCTTTTCCCGCCCGTTGCGCGGAGGCCCGGCCTGCCATGTCCGCTGAGCGCGATACCGGCGCCGAAGGGTGGGGCGCCCTTTTTCGCGGTGCCCACGGTCTTTATACGACGCTGGTCATCATCGGCGTTGCCGTCCACGCCCTGCAGATCCTGGTGATCGCCATTATCATGCCGACGGTGGTGGCCGACCTCGGCGGCGCCGATTACTACACCTGGCCCGCCATGCTCTACACCATCGGTGCCATCGTGGGCGCGGCCAGCGTCGGGCCGGTCTGGGCCAAGGTGGGGCGGCGCGGCGGCCTGATCCTGGGCGGGTTCATATTCATCGCGGGGTCGGTGGGCTGTGCGCTGGCGCCGGACATGGCGGCGCTGAACGTGGCGCGCACGATCCAGGGTTTCTCCGGCGGTTTGATCAACGGCGGCGCCATGGAAATGGTGAGCGGGTTGTTCACCCCGGCCCGGCGCAAGCGGGTCCTGGCCCTGACCCAGGGGGTGTGGATGACAGCCCAGCTTTCCGGGCCCATCGTCGGCGGCGCCTTTGCCGAGATCGGCTGGTGGCGCGGATCGTTCTGGGTGATGTTGCCGATCGTGGCCCCTTTGATGATCCTGGCCTGGTCCCGCATCCCGCCCGCCCACGGCAGGGCGGCGGAGGGCCGGGCCAGCCAGCGCGTGCCGATCCTGCGCCTCGCCATGCTGTCCGCGGGGGTCTTCTGCATCGGTCTCGCCGGGCCGCTGCACGACACGGGCCTCCGCATCCTCCTGATCGTCGGCGCCGTCGCACTGGTGGGGTTGACGCTGCGCTTTGACAAGGCGGCCAACAATCGGCTCTACCCGTCCGGCCTGCTGTCGATCAATTCCCAGGTGGGCCCGGCGCTCTGGATCTTTTTCCTGGTCGGCATGGTGCAGACCACGGTCATGCTGTTCGTGCCGCTTTTGCTTCAGGTGGTTCACGGTGTGACGCCGCTCTACATCAGTTTCGTGTCCATCGTCATCTCCATCGGCTGGACGGCGGCGACCTTCATGGTCTCGGGTCACTCCGGGCGGCGCGAGGACCGGGCGCTCGCCGCCGGGCCGATCCTCATGGTCTTCGGGCTTGGCGGCATGACGCTGGCGACGGTCTTTCCCGCCCTGTGGCCGCTGACGCTTGCGGCGCTGATCCTAGGCGCCGGCGTCGGCCTGCATCACGTGCTGCTGGTGGCCCGCACCATGGGGCACGCGGTGGCGGGGGAGGAGCGCATCACCGCGGCCGCGCTTCCCTCGGTGCGCGCCATCGGCACCGCC
>JAHEKA010000157.1 GCA_024638585.1 Rhodospirillales bacterium | reverse complement strand
CTCCTGCCGTCGGTGTTCGAGGTGCCCTATGTCGAAGACGTGGAGCATTGCACGCCATCCCCGCTCACCTCCCATGGCCAGAAGGGGACCGGCGAAGGGGGATATCTCGGCACACCTGCCGCCATTACAAGTGCCGTCAACGACGCGCTTAAGCCGCGCGGCAAGTCGCTCTATGAGCTCCCCATGCGCATGGCCGATATTGAAGAACTCCTCAACGGAGGAGACTAGCTCTTGATCATCGATACCCACGCACATTTCACCCCCCAGCCCACGATAAGCCGGTTCGGTTAACCGCACGCTCGCGTGAAGCCAGGCTCCCGAGGCGACTACTCCTTCATCGCCGCTGCAGTGTTGACCATGGAGTGGAGGCTGCGCGCGTAGTCCAGCGCGCCTTGCGAATCCATGAGCGGCGCGGAGCGCAAATATTCCTTGAGACCAAGAATGCCGGGGCGCGGCCGGCTCAGGAGCACCTCGCAGAATTTCGCGACCTCATCTTCGAGCTTGTCGGCATCGACCGCCCGGCTGACGATCCCGTACATCATCGCCTGCTGGGCGTCGATGAACTCTGCCGAATAGGTCATCCACATGATGGCGTTTCGGTTCATCCGGTCGTAGAGCGCGGACATCACCATCGTCGGCATGACCTTATGAGTCATCTCGGGGATGTTGAACTGTGCGTTGCTGCTGGCGAAGGAAACGTCGCAGCACGCCGCCACAGCCGTGCCGAAGCCCATGCAGCGACCTTCGATGACGCCGACCACGGGGATCTGCGCATCACGGATCGAGCGGTAGCAATAGAAGATCGAATCGTACTCGGGCCGACGGGAATAGGCTTCCGGATGCGGCGGGCCGGCATCGGGATCACGCACACGACCGGTGCAGAAATCAGGTCCGACGCTTCTCAGCAGGACCATGTCCGAAGTCTCGTGCGCCACAGCCACCGCGGCGCTCAGTTCGCGCGCCATGCCGTCCGAGACGCTGTTGTCCTCCGGGCGGTTGAATGTCGCCGTCAGCATCCGCCCCCTCTGTTCCAACAAAAGATGATCACTCATTTGAACCGGTATTCCCCTCATCTGGACCTCTTCCGAAGCGTTGATGCTGACTCAGAACGGGTGTGTGCGCAACCCGTCGCTGCAGAACCTCCAGCCACGCGCGGTTGTCTCGGTCGAATTGCCGGTTGGCCATGGGATGAAGCCGGATCGACCCCATTCCGGACGCACTGATCCCGTCGGCGACGCGGATGACCCTGACGATACCGCTGCGCGATTGTTCAAAATGAAAGAGATCCCGGGCGGCTGAACGGCCCGCACCGATCCCGTGTTAGAAGAGATTGAGCGGCTCGATCGAGCGCACCACCGGAAACAGGTCGCCGAACAGGGTCAATGGCCATTGCACCAGCAGAACCCGGTGGAACAAGAGGTAGGAGAAGATCCACATGGGCACGGCAATGAGCAGGGTCAGTTTCCAGCTTTCCTTGCCCTCGAAGCGGATATAGCCAATCAGGAACAGGCCCATTGCGGGCAACAGGCCGATTAAGGTCGCGGCGACCAGGAAGGCGATCAACCAACCAAAATACCGCGCCGCGCGCAGGATGATGGACTTCAGGTCGAGGTCGCCGTAATCGGCCTGAATATCGAAATGAACATCCTCTTCACCGGCCTTGAAGGCGTCGCCGGCACTGGACTGGCGGGCCTCCTCCGTCGTGTCGAGGGCCGGGCCTGCCGCCGCGGTCCGTTCTGGTGGAGCGATGAAGAGATCGGTGAAGATCAAACCGCCGGTAAACAGGATGCCTCCCATGGCGATCACCAGGGGCGCAAGGCGGGCACCAAATTCCCAGTCCCAAGATATCCACACACAAGCGCCGAACATCACCAGCACCGCGCAGGAGAAATACAGGCTGGGGTCAAGGTTCTGGCGCTGGAAGGCGAAGGTCCGTTGCCCGGTGGCCCCCGCTTTTTTGCGCCGCAAGTAACCCTTGATAATGGGCGCCAACACGCCATAGAGGGTCATGATGAAAATGATCGTCACCCACGGCGTGAACTCCCCTTCCCGGTAGATCCACAGCCACTCCCAACCGTAGCGATCGGTCGAGATGAACAGGTAGCGCTCGACCAGGCCGCCCAGGACGAATCCCAGGATCAGGGGCGGCCGCGGCCAGCGCAACCGCTTCATGATCCAACCGATGAAACCGAAGATCAAAAGCGCATAAAGGTCGCCCCAGGCATTGGAACCCTGATAGGCCCCGATATAGGTCACCGCAAGGACCACCGGCGCGAGGATGCCGATCCGCACCAGCGCGATCTTGGCGAGTTGGTTGGCGAATAGAAAACACAGGCCCGCACCGAGGATATTGGCCAGGGCGACCGACCACACCAGGGTATAGGTGATGTCAAGCCGCTGGGTCAGCATCTTGGGGCCGGGCTCCAGCCCATGGATCAGGAACGCGCCCAGGATCAGCGCCATGGAGGCGGATCCCGGTACCCCGAAGGCGATGGTCGGCAGAAGCGCCCCGCCTTCCTTCGCGTTGTTCGACGATTCGGAAGCGATCACGCCGCGCACGTCGCCCTTGCCGAAGGTCTTCCCGGAATCCTTGATCGTGCGCACCGCGTGGCCATAGGCAATCCAATCGATGATCGAGGCGCCGATGCCGGGAATGGCGCCGAGGCTGGAGCCGATCGTGGCACAGCGGATCAGCAGGAATTTGTTGCGGAAAACGTCCTTGATGCCCTCCACCTGCGCCCATCGGGTGCCGACGCTGGCGTTGCCCGCAATGGATTGGCGGGTGATCACCATATCGGCGATTTCCGGGATGGCGAACAGGCCGAGCGCCAATGGGACCACGGGCAACCCGTCATAGAGGTAGAGGGACTCGAACGTCCAGCGCAGGGTCCCGGTCTGCGGATCATCGCCGGCGGTCGCAACCATCAGCCCAATGCATGCCGCGGCGAGGCCCTTGAGCGGGGTCCCACCACTCAGCACGGCGACAAGGGAGAGGCCGAAGACGCAAATCGCCAATAACTCAGGGGACGTTATTTCTAAGATGATGGGACGGATGATCGGGACCGATAACGCCAGGACGGCCGCCCCGAACAAGCCGCCCAGAACCGATGACGAGAACGCGGCGCCAAAGGCGCGGCCGGCCTCCCCCTTTCGCGCCATGGGATAGCCGTCGAGGATCGTCGCCGCCGAGCCCACGGTGCCGGGCACCCCGAACAACACCGCCGGAATGGTGTCCGATGTCACGACCACCGCCTGAAGCCCCATGAGGAAGGCGAGGGCGGTATATGGATCCATCTTGAACGTGAAGGGCAGCAACAGCGAGAGGCCGACCAGGCCCCCGAGGCCGGGAATGACGCCCAGCACCAGCCCAATAATGACGCCAAGCCCCAGGAAGGCGAGGCGCGTCGGATCGGCCAACGTGACGATGGCACTGAATGCGACGTCGAGAAGACTGGCGTCCATGGCTGTCAGCTACGCCCGCTGTTACTCTTTTGGCTGCCACCCGCCGGCTTCCGGTGGCACGGGAGAAAACTCCGCCGCCACTCTGGAACCGCCCGCTCGGCCATAATGCCGCTCAGTCCTCTTGCGGACATACAGCGCGACAGTCCGGACACCCGGTCCCGCGGATTTGGAAAAAGAGAGACCCCCATAAGCCGCCCATCCCTGCCGTGGTCGGTAAAGGATGGCGGGGCCCCGCAGACGATGCGGGACCCCGTAGCCGGATTACTTTCCGAAAATCATCTTGCGCGCGGCGGCGACGACCTTCGGATTGGCGTTGGCGTAAGCCTTTTCGACGAAATCCTGAATGTCTTTGCCGGAGGTCGGCAGGACGCGCAGACGCCGCTTCGTGGCGTCGGCGACATAGGCCGGATCCTTGACCATCTTGTCGAAGGCAACGCGCAGGGGGGCGACGATCTTCTTGGGCACCCCCGGCGGCAGCGCGAGGCCGCGGCCGATGATCCCCAGCGTCGCCATGAACGCCACGGTGGGCTTGTGCTTTTCCGCCACCAGGTCCCGCATCATCGGAACGTTGGGGAGATCGGGGTCTTTCCAGACGCCGGTCTGCAGCACCGCGTTGGCAAAAATCTTGCCGTCCTTGCCCGGCTTGAACCAATGGGACACCTTGGAACTCCAGGCCAGCCAGTTGAAGCCGGTACCCTGATGTTCGCCCTGTTCCATGGCCAGGATGGTCTTGGACGATCCCTTGTAACCCGACACCTGCTTGATCTTCAGGCCCAGCATTTCCTTGGCCATGCGCGGGATCAGGAAGGATGTCGACCCCGGTCCGGTGTTGCCAAGCGTGACCTGGGTCTTCTTCATGTCCTGCCATTTGGTGACGCCGGAATCGGCGCGCACCACCAGGATCGTGTTGGTCTGATTGGTCGAACCCAGCCAGGTGAACTCACGGGCCCGGTAGCGCACCTTCTTGGGCCGGAGCAGTTCCGAAACCACGGTCGTGTCGGGCGGCATGAGCCAGTGGTAACCGCCGCGCGGCATGGCGGTATAGGCAAAGTTGGTCATCTTGATGCCGCCAGCGCCGGGCTGCGACTTGACGATAATCTTGGGGTTTCCCTCGATGTGCTTGGACAGGTGCTCCGCCATGGTGCGGGAGTATTTCCCATAGGTTCCACCAAAGCCGTAGCCGATATAGATGGTGATCGTCCTGTCTTTATAGAAATCTCCGAGACCGGCTGCCTCGGCGCCAGGCGCCAGCGACCCGGCAGACAAGGCAAGAACGGCAGAGAACGCGATAGGTGCAGCTTTTCTGTACATGAAGGCCTCCTCGGCTAATTGATGGGCGAGCGAGGACCTCTCTGCGGCCCCGTGTCATTTGCCCGTAATATCCCAGACGTCGTTGATCTTTTATATTATTTTGAACCCTAGGACAGTTACACAGCCCAAAGCAAGGTCACAAAATCCTTGACCGACCAAACAAACACACCAATCCCGATAGATTGACTCCCTTGGACCATCGACGGTAGTTTGGATTAAACTACACTCGTTATTCGTAATTCACTCGACACCGCGCAGAGAAAACCGAGGACCGCCATGACAACTGAGCTGAAGACCGTTCGCATTGCCCCAAACAACCCAGTTTTCGACCTTCCCGTCATCGTGGGCATCGAAGCCGGCTTGTTCGAAAAGGCCGGACTGGATGTGGCTTTTGCGGCCACCTATGACGACCGGGAAAAATCCGACAGCCCGGACAAACCGTCACTCTCCAGGCTCAAGGAGAACATGCTGGAATGCGGCGAAGCGGATAGCTACAACGTCTGCGAATGGGCCAGCATCGACCGGTTGGAACGCGGTACCAGCGGCGGCCACATCGCCGCCCTCAGGGCGGCGGTCGCGGCCCAGGCGATCCTCACCTTCGACGACGCCCTGCAAACCCCGCGCGACATGCTCGACGTTCCCGTGGTGGTCCAGGTTTCCACGGGCTCGCACTTCACGACGGTGCAGATGCTGGAAAGCGCCGTCGGCACGGAACACGTCAATATCGAGGCGGGAGGCCTGCCGCAGATGCGCTATGCCGGGCTCAAGAGCGGCGATCACCGCGCGGTCACGGTGATGGAGCCGTTCATCAGTCTCGGCGTCAAGGAAGGGGCGCACATCGTCGCGGCCTCGTTCTATCGTGGCGGCGAGGTGGTGGGCCCCGACCTCACGGCGGAAGAGCGGAAAGCCTATTACGATGCGGAAAATGCGGCCGTCGATCTGATCAATGGCGATTTCTACAAATATGCCCATCACGTGACCGCCCATGCCAAGGGCGCGTTGGAGCCCCAGGAGCTTTCCCGTGCCTTCGTTCACTACAAGCATGTCGATTACTATGACGAGACGCTGTTCCAGCGCGCCTACGACTGGATGGAAGCGCACGGCATGACCGAGGGCACGAGCCAGCACGACAGCCTCGTCACCCGCTGACGCCTGGAACGGAAGTCGGCACACCGGAACGGCAGGCTACACACGGGACGCTCGCCTTCGGGCGTCTCGCGGATCTCGCCTATGTCCGTTCAAGGGTATGAAGGCCGAAAAACCTATCGAC
>JAHEKA010000156.1 GCA_024638585.1 Rhodospirillales bacterium | reverse complement strand
CCGGCGGCACGTCCTCCGGATTGCGCTTGTTCCAGAAACCGTACTGCTGGGCCAGGGTGGTGAAGGTCGACGACCCGAAGAACAGCCATTGATCGACCTTGACCTGGGCGGCGGGATCTTCGGGATAGAGGCCGTTGCCCGCCTTTGAGCCGAGATATTTGAGGATGGCGCCGGATTCGCAAAGGGTGATGCGCTGGCCGCCCGGCCCGTTATCGTCCACCAAGGCCGGGATCTTGTGGCCCGGACTGATCTTCAGGTATTCGGGTTCGAACTGGGCCTTCTTGCGCAGGTTAACGGGCTTGAGCGTATATTCCAGGCCGCTTTCCTCCGCCCCGTGACGTGCCTTGAAGCCATTGTCGGTGGTCCAGGTGTAGAGATCGATCATCGTTTCCTCCCCGTTTGATTGTCTGTGGATTCGAACCTGCGCTGGTTCGGGCCGCGCCTATTTCTCCTTCAAGGTCGTAAGATAAGCGACGATCTCCGAGACCATTTTGGGCGTCAAGCGGAAGCGGTGCATGGGACGCCTGGGATTCTTGAGCCAGGTGTTCACATAGGTCTCGCTCAGGGGAATCTGCTGGGCGATGTCCTTGAAAGCGGGGCCGTCGCGGCCCTCGGGCCTTTCGTTGGCGACCACGTGACAGCTTGAGCACCAGAGCTTGGAAATACGCCGCCCCTCCTTGGCATCGTCGGCGCGCGCCGCGCCGGGACCGATGGCCAACGCCATCACCGCGGCTGCCACCACCAGGAAACCACGTGTCATCATCTACACACCTCTCTCACCAACGGCTGGGGGACCGCCCCGGCCAGATATGGGAAACCGGCAGCCCAAACAGGAGCCGACATTCGGGCAACCATGGGCCAAACCCGGGATTTCTTCAAGGGCGTGAAATCCCTCACGCGTCCGCCAACGCCCCGCGCAGCAGGCGGCCGGGTAACTGGCCCGAGTGCTGGGTACCGCGCATCAGAACCTCGCCGTTGACGACGGTTTCCTTGATGCCGACGGCCTTCTGCAGGATGCGGTGCGCCCCGGTGGGCAAGTCATGAACCAGTTCAGGCATGTCGGGCGCGATGGTATCGGGATCGAAGACGCAAATATCGGCGAACCAGCCCTGGCGCAGCAATCCGCGATCCTTGAGGCCCCAGAACGCGGCGATATCGAAAGTGATCTTGCGCACCGCCGCCTCAAGGGTGATGGCTTGCTTCTGGCGCACCCAGTTTCCCAGCAGGTCGGCCTGTACCGGATTGACGATGGTCTGGATATGCGCACCGGAATCGCCGAAGGTCACGGCAGTGTTGGGATGACGCAGCATGGCCAGGACGTAGTCCTGATCCTCGCAATTGGTGGGTGCCAGGAAGAACAGCTTGAGGTGCCTCTCCAGGGCCATATCGATCATCGCCTCGATCGGGTCGGTGCCCCGTTCGGCGGCGATCTCCGCGACCGAACGGAAGGGCGGCAAGGTGTTGTAAAGCGGGAAGATCCAGTTCCAATCCACCTCCCGCAGCATGACGTTGTTGAGCGAGGGATCGGTTTCGCGCTTGTGGTTTCGGGCCACTTCGACCAACCGTGCCCGCATTTCGGGATCGCGCAGGCCCTTCTCCTGTTCGTCCAGCGGCAAGGTTCGGAACTCCTTCCACACCGGCGCATTGTCATAGGGCATGAAGGTCTCGAACGACCGCAGCGAACCGTTCCACGCCGCCGTCGCCTGGACCAGCATGTGACCGCCCGCCGCCGTCACCTCGTCCACCATGGCGAACTGCGGACGCCAGTTGTCGGGATTGCGCCGGTTCGACCAGGCGCCGCCGAAGGTGCAGGGCACACCGCTGTCGATGGCAAGTGCCTTGAGGCGCTCGATTTCCTCGGCACGTTCGTCGGGATCGACATTGACGATGCCGCGTGACAGCTCGAAGACGCCCGCCCCCAGGTCGCCCATGGTCTCCACCAGTGTGCAGATCTCCGACCAATCGGCATAGCGGCTCGCCACCGGGCCGCCATCTGCGGTGCGGTGATTGGCGGAACAGGTGGTGGAGAAGCCGATGGCGCCCGCCTTCATCGCGATCTCGACCTCGCGGCAGAGCGCTGTCAGGTCGTCCGCACCGGCAGGCCCCTCGAAGGCGCGCTCACCCATCACATAGGTGCGGATCGCCGAATGGCCGACATAGCTCGCGTAGTTGAGCCCTTTCGGCAATCGGTCCAAGGTGTCCATGTATTCGGGAAAGGTCTCCCACGACCAGGGGATTCCGGCCTCCATGGCGGCGGGGGGGATCTCCTCGGCCATCTCCAGGTTGGTGAAGACGTGACGCTTATCGGCTTCGGCGCAAGGCGCCAGGGTGAAGCCGCAATTGCCCATTACCGCCGTTGTCACCCCGTGCCAGCAGATGTTGGAGCCGATCTCGTCCCAGAACACCTGAGCATCGTAATGGGCATGGCCGTCGATGAAACCGGGGGCCACCACATGGCCTTCGGCGTCGATCACCTCTTCCGCCCCCTGTCCCGAAAGATCGCCGACCTCGGCGATGCGGTCGCCCGATATGCCGACATCGGCCCGCCAGCCCGGCAACCCGGAGCCATCCACCACCGTGCCGCCCTTGATGATCAGATCGAAAGCCATGGCCGTTTCCCCAAATGCGTTGTTTTGCCGCCATTCTAGCGCAAATCGGGGAATTCGTCCGCCTACCAGTTGGGCCGGGCCATGGTTTCGGTGAACCGCGAGAACATCATGTTGAAGCTGAGGCTGACGCGCATCGCGTTGGACTCATTGACCGGCACCGAATGGGGCAGCCAGGAGGGGAACACGAGCAGCTCGCCTTCCTCGACCCCCATGTTGACGGTTTCGGCGTTTTCCACGGTGCGTTCGGTGAAGGTTGGGATCACAACCTGATTCTGGTAGCGCGGATCGTGGAAGGTAATGGTGTTGGCCCCCTCCTGAGTGCGGACGTAATAGACACAGCTCAAATAGTTATTGGCATGGCTGTGCAACTTATGGGCCGCCCCCGGCGGGCCCATGTTGGCCCAGCCTCCAGTAAACTGAAATTCGGTTTCGGCGACCCTGAGGTAGGCCAGCACATCGCCCATCGCTTTCTTGATGTATGAGGCGAGTTCCTGGAAATCGGGATGCTGATGAAGGTCCTGACGCGATTGCCAAGGTTGATCGAGAGGACATTCGGGTTCCGCGCGGCGCATCTCCTCCAGCACGGCCAGGGCGCGCTGATTTACGTCCCGGGCGGCCTCGGGCTCCAGCATCGTCTTCCAAAGGCAGGTCGGGAACATGTGAAGGGCGCCCAACCCTGAAAGGACGGAATTATTCTTCTCAGCCGTTATTATGGCGACCCTCTCCGCTTCCGGATTGTATTGTCGCTACTTATAGTTTTGACTTGTCCCAGTAAGAATAGTGGGCGAATTCGTGGCATAAGTCCAGAAAAAATATTCTTTGATCCACCCTACAGGCCCATTTTGATTATTTCTTTGGCGAATAATTTTATCCCTATCTCTTGAAATACAAGCAACAGCGGCGCCTTGACCGTGCTTCGCGGCCCCCCCTAAACTCCGGGCTCGCGCTCATCAGCTAAGGCGGACCCAGGAAATGGCGGAAACAACGGATTGCGTGGTCATCGGCGGCGGTGTCGTGGGCCTCGCCTGCGCGCGCGAAATGGCGCTGGCCGGGATGGAGGTGGTGATCATCGAGGCAGAAGACGCCGTCGGCCTGCATACCTCGTCGCGCAACACCAGCTGCATCCATGCCGGGCTCAATTACGTGCCGGGCAGCCTGAAGGCCCGTCTTGTGCTGCGCGGCAAGGAACTCCTTTACCAGTTCTGTCCGGAGCACGGTGTGGCGCACAGGCGTTGCGGCAAGTTGATGGTCGCCGCCGACGAGGCCGGCGCGGCGGAGCTTCCCAAGATCAAGGCCAATGCGGAGACCAACGGCCTGTTCGACCTGGAATTCCTGGATCCGGCCCAGGTGCGCGAGATGGAGCCGGAACTGGCCTTCCATACCGTCCTCTATTCCCCCTCTTCCGGCATCATTGATACCCACGAGCTGATGTTGGCCCTGTTGGGCGACGCCGAAGCCAACGGCGCGGTTTTGGCACTGAACAGCCCGGTCACCGGGGGCCGGGTCACCGGTGACGGAATTGAAGTCGATGTCGGCGGCGCCGAGGAGATGACCCTGAAATGCCGCATCTGCATCAACGCCGCGGGCTTCGGCGCCCAGAAGATCGCCGCCGCCATGGACGGTGTGCCGCCGGAAACCGTGCCCGCCCAGATCCTGCAGAAGGGCGTCTATTTCGTCGCCGCTTCGAAGCGGCCGTTCACCCATTTGATCTATCCGCTGCCCGGCGAGCACGGCTCGGCCGTCCATGTCAGCCCCGATGTCGCCGGCGCGGTGCGCTTCGGCCCCAACACGGTGCCGACCGATGGCATCGACTATTCCGTGGACGAGAGTCTGGCGCCGTTCTTCTATGAAGCCGCCAAGCGGTTCTGGCCGGGGATCGAAGACGGCGACCTGGTGCCCGGATGGGCCGGGGTGCGGCCCAAGACCAGCAACGAACGCGCCTCGCGCAACGATTTCATCGTCCACGACTCTTCGGTCCATGGCGTCGACGGCCTGATCAACCTGTTCGGGATCGAATCACCCGGCATGACCAGCTCCATGGCCATCGCCGAGCACGTCCGGAGCCTGACCCCGGCCGCCTGACGACGGGACCGCCCAGATGATGGAAGCCCTTTACCTGGTCATCGGCCTGATGATCGTGATGGCCATGATCCCCATCATCGCCATCCTGTCTCTTGGGCTGGCCATCGTGAAACGCTTCGTGATGCGCTGGCACGATCCCGTGGAACGCTACCGTTTCCGCGTGCGGCTCGGCGGCAATGTCGCCTATTTCATTGCCCTGCTGAATGCGGTGGCGCTTCTGTACTATTTCGTCGCCGCCGGCCTGCCGTTCGGCGAACCCTTCGGGCCTTGGCTGCGGGCCAGCGCCCAGCGCCTGCCCGAAGCCTGGTACCTCGCGACCATGTTCGTCTTCCTGATCGGCGGATTCGCCCTCAAGGTGACGCGCCTGCCCCACATCGCCGCCTTGCTCTGCGTTGTGTTCCTCACCCAGATTTCGCTGGAGGTCGCGCCCGCGATCTACGCCCTGGCCGAAGATCCCGGCCTGTTCTCGCGCTTCTTCGTCGAGATCGAACGCATGCACGAGGGCTATCAGAAGGTCGGCGGCATCCCGAAAACGGTGATGGGCACGGTGCTGGCCGGGCTTGCCTATGGGCTCGCGCTCCAAGCCACCTATTATCTGCTGACCGTCGCCGCCTTCCTGGTCGCCCTGCAAGGGTCCATACGCCTGCGCGCGATCCAGAGGGTGAAGGCCACCAAAGAACGAATGCGGGAAGAGGTCGACAACCTAACGCCGTTTAGCACCTGATCCGTTGCCATCCGCGCCACCGGCTTCCGGCAGAGGGTCCTCCAGGGAGGCAAACAGCGTGGCGTTGCCCCCGGCCGCGGCGGTATTGACGGAGACCGAACGTTCCACCGCGAAACGCGGCAGGTAATGGGGGCCGCCCGCCTTTGGGCCCGTGCCGGACAGGCGTTCACCGCCGAACGGCTGGGATCCCACCACCGCGCCGGTCATCGCCCGATTGACGTAGGAATTGCCTGCCGGGACCCGGGCGCGGACCTGGGCCCAGGTCGCTTCAATCCGGCTGTGGATGCCGAGCGTCAGGCCATAGCCGGTAGCGGCGATGGCATCGAGCGCCTGGTCCAGCCCTTCGGCGGGGTAGCGCAGGACGTGGAGGATCGGCCCGAACACCTCGCGCGCAGGAATTTGCTCGGCCGTGATCTCAACGGCGACGGGAGCGAACCAGTGGCCCACGGCCAGGCCGCGCGGCAGTGGCGTGCGGGCGATGAGACGGGCGGCATCCTCCATCTTCCGCGCATGACGGGTGAGCGCCTTCTTCGCATCCCCATCGATCACCGGGCCGAGGTCGGTGGCGATGTCGGCGGGTTCGCCCACCACCAGCTCGGCCATGGCGCCCGCCAACATCTCCAGGGTGCGGTCG
>JAHEKA010000002.1 GCA_024638585.1 Rhodospirillales bacterium | reverse complement strand
GGAGACACTGGACCAGAGAGGTTTGACGCTTTTCTCAATATCCTCCGCCACCCGCTTCATGGTGGCGAGGTTGTATCCCGGCGGCGGTGTGATGCGGCCCCAGACGAAATTTCGGTTGCCGTCGGGCAGGAAGTCAAGCGGCGGCATGGAGAAGTAGGTGAACCCGGCGGTGCCGCCGACGACCGCGCAGACCATGCCCAGGGCGGCGAGTTTCGAGCGCACGACGATGCGTGTAAGCCCCATCACCAAGCGGACAAACCCCCGGCCGAAGTGATCGACCCCGGGGATTGGCAGGCGCCCCGCGCCACCCTTGCCGACATTGGTCAGGAGCTTCTTGGAGAGGGCCGGAATCACGGTCACCGAGACGATCAGCGATAGCATCACCGCGACTGAGAGCGCCACCGCGATATCGCGGAACAACTGGCCCACCTGGAGCTTGAGAAGCAGCACCGGGGCGAAGACGACCACCGTTGTCAGTGCCGAGGCGAAGACCGCCGGCCATACTTCTTTGGCCCCCTCCATGGCCGCCTGCATCGGCGGCTTGCCCATCTCCCGATGGCGATAGATGTTCTCAAGCACCACAATGGCGGCGTCGACCACCATGCCGATGGCGAAGGCGATGCCGGCCAACGAGATCACGTTGATCGAGCGGCCCAGGAACGCCATGGCGACGAAGGCGCCGATCACGGAAACCGGGATCGCCAGGCTGATCACCAGGGTGGGGCGCCAGGATCGCAGGAAAAGAAGCAGGATCAGGGCGGCCAGGGTGCCGCCGTAATAGATGTTCTGCTGCACCAGGGCCAGCGCGGAATTGATATAGATGGTCTCGTCATAGACCCAGGTGAGGTAAAGCTTCTCCGCGGGCAGGATACTCTCGTTCAGATCGTCCACGGCCTTGCGAATGTCGGCCATTGTCTTGATCACGTTGGCGCCGCTGGCGCGGTAGGCCATCAGGGTAATTGCATCCTCGCCGAGGTAGCGCCGGTAGCTGCTGCGGTCCTTGTAGCCGTAAACCACATCGGCGATGTCGCCGACAGTAACGCGCCCAACCCGACCGGAAGCACTGTCTTCCTCGCGCGCCAGCACGACGGCCTTGGCCTGTTCGACGGTGCGGATCTCGCCCTCGGTGCGGACCTGATATCGGCGCTTGCCTTCTTCCACCTCACCGGCCGAGAGTGACGCACTCGCGTCCCGCATCTTTCGTAGGACGCTTGGAATGGTCAGCCGGTAGAAGGCCATCTTTTCGGGGTCCAGAACGATCCTGAGCTCGCGCCTGGCACCACCCCGGAAGTCTGCTCCGGATACCCCCTTGACCCGTTCGAGCCGTTCGACGATGACGTCCTCGATCAGATCACCATAGGTTTCCAGATCCCGTGTGTTCCCGGGTTTGCGCCGGAGCGCAAGGTAGGCGATGGGGATGTCTTCCGATCCGCGCGAATCCATGCGCGGCTCGTCGGCCTCGGCCGGCAGGTCGTCGATCCCAGACAGCCGGTTGTTGATCAGCAGCATGCCCTTGTCGAGGTCATAGCCGACCTCAAATTCAAGACGGATTCGGGACTGGCCGAAGCGTGAGCGGCTGGTCAGCTCCACCACGCCCTCAATCCCGCCGAGCTCTTCTTCGAGCCGGTTGGTCACTTCGCGCTCGACATCGACCGGCGCCTCACCGCGCCAGTTGGTGCGCAGGTCAATCACGGGCCGGCGTACATCCGGCGTCAGCTGAATCGGGATTGTCTGCAGGGCGACCAGCCCAAAGGCGATGATCATCAGCACCCCGGCCATAACCGCCATGGGGCGCTTGAGGGAAACTTCGATCAGCTTATTCAATTGGAAACCCCGTCGATGCGGACCCGTTTGCGGTCCTTCAGGCGCTCATTGCCGCGGATCACCACCAGGTCCCCCTCCTTGAGGCCGGCGAGAACCTCGAAGCGACCGCCCAGGCCTTCGCCGATGCGGACTTGGCGGGCATGGGCGCGGCGATCCTCCACCACGAAGACCGTCGGCACACCGCGCGAACTGACCAGCGCATCCTTGTGCATGGAGAGGACCTTGCGGGCCTTGCCGACGGGCACATACACGGTGGCAGATTGGTTGGCGGCGAGGTTTTCCGGCCGCGCCTTGAAACTGGGCTTGAAGCGGACCATGCGGGTTCGGGTGCGCAGGTTCTCCTCCGGCACCACGGCGCGGACGCGGGCTTCCAGCTTTCGACCGCGGGCCAGTTCGAAGGTTACCGTGCTTCCGGCGGTAAGACCGGCGATGCGCCGGGACGGCACGTCTGCCTCGATCTCCAGGTCCCGATCGGACACCATGGTGAACATGGCCTGGCCTTCCTTGACGAAGGCGCCGGTTTCGGTCTGGCGCTTGGTGATGGCACCGTCATAGGGGGCTCGGATCGCGGTATAACGCAACTCGGTTTCCGCCATCTTGAGGCTGGCCTGGGCCCGGACCAGGGCGGCGCGCGCCTCGCCCAATTCCGCGACGTAGCGCGTGACCTCAAGCCGTTTGTCCTGGAACCTGGCCTTCGAGTACGCGGCGGACGTTCTCAGGTCGGAAATCCGTTTCAGTTCCTGTCGGGCCAAGGCAAGCCGGGCCTTGGCCGTGGAAATCTTGGCCCGCGCCTGATTGACCTCCGCCGCTTTCTCAGCCCGGTCCCACTTGAAACGGTCATTGACCAGGGTGGCGAGAACAGCGCCCTGTTTTACGCGGTCACCCACATCGACCATTATTTCGGCCACTGGGGCATCGATGCGGGCGGCAACCACGCCGGACCGCACGGCGACGACGCGCCCGATCACCGCCATGGTTTGACGCAGGGGCTCGATCCGGACCTTATCGACCTGGACCAAGGTCCGGCGTCTGCGCCGGCGCTTCTTCTTTTTCTTTTCGCCGCCGCTCTTGGCTGCGGGCGTGCCACCGTCCTTGGCCTTGGTGGAGCTTCCGCCGTCCTGGGCCTGGGCGCCTTGCGGCGCCAGCAGGCCGGGGCCGTAAGCCACCCCAATCGCAAGCGCCGCCGCAGTCAGAACCGCGAACAAGAAAATCAGTTTTTTCAAAACCCGTTCCTCGTTGCCTCCCGGGCAGCGTCCCCTGGACGCCGCTTCCCGGCTGGCCGCGTATCAGCGCGGAGACCGGGTTATTCGTTATCACGGACGGCGACCCAAAAACCGTCGCTTTGGCGCTGCCTCTGAAACCTATTTGCGGCACATTTCGGATTAAGTCAATTGCAATACGCGGTCCTGCTGGGGGCGTCTTAACTCTATGGGAAACAATATTTTTTCTTAAATCGGCAACGGCGATTACCGGCCTGCTTGCCTTGTCCCATCAAATTGGGGCCAAATGTGGGCGGAAGTCTTGCTTTTCAGGGGGTTGGAGGGACAGGCAGTGGCCACGACGATATTCACGCATCCGCTTTGCGGGGATCACGATCCGGGGACGGGGCATCCTGAATCACCGGCCCGGCTCCGGGCCGTGGTCGATGGCCTAAAGCGCTGGACCGAGGCCGGGGGACCGGGGGCGACAGAGACTTCCTGGTCCGAGGCCCCCCCGGCGCGATCCGACGATCTCGCCCTGGTCCATGACGGGAGGCTCGTCGAGCGGGTCTTCGAGGCAGTGCCGCAGGCGGGCCACGCCTATCTCGATCCCGATACCGGATTGAGCCCGAAATCGGGGGAGGCGGCGTTGCGGGCCGCGGGCGCCCTGGTCGCGGCGGTCGACATGGTGATCGCCGGCACCGTTGACCGCGCGTTCTGTGCGGTGCGCCCACCCGGACACCACGCGGAACCCGACCGTGCCATGGGCTTCTGCCTGTTCAACAACGTCGCCATCGGTGCGGTGCACGCGCGCAAGGCGCATGGGCTGGAACGGGTCGCGGTGCTCGATTTCGATGTGCATCACGGCAACGGCACCGAGGCGGCCTTTCGCACCGATCCGAACCTGTTCTTTGCGTCCTCGCACCAGTTTCCATTCTATCCCGGGACCGGTTCGGGCGCCGACGACAATGACCATATTGTCAACGCACCGCTGGCCGGCGGCGCGGGTAGCGTGGAGTTCCGTTCCGCCTGGAAGGATCGGCTTTTGCCGGCGCTGGACTCCTTCAAGCCGGAACTGATCCTGATTTCCGCAGGGTTCGATGCCCATGCGGCCGATCCTTTGGCGCAGCTCTATCTGACCGAGCCGGATTACACCTGGATCACACAACAAATCCGTGCCCTGGCCGAAACCCACTGCGGCGGGCGAATCGTCTCGACCCTGGAGGGTGGCTACGATCTCCGGGCGCTCGCCGCATCGGCGGTGGCCCATTTCGCGGCCTTGGCCGCGCCTTGATCTAGGTCGCGGCTTTGGCCTCGTATAGTGACCGATTGCGGCTCTGCCCGCGCCTTGAAGACATTTGGATCAGCCCTGGCCAAGCGCGAGGGAACCGGCGAGAAAGCAGACAGAGGAGCCGGTCGAAGCGATGACCCGAACGTGATTCCACCGGGTCCAGGACGACAGATAGTCCATCCAGTATGTTTGGCTGTCAGGGGCGTCTCGGTCCATTGCATCGAGCCGCAGGTTCATCGGCACATTGCATGCAAGGGTGACAAGAATCACGCCGAGCCCATAGAGGACGCTGCCGCCACCCAGCCATGCGGCGGCGGGACCTGGAACGAAGACCCATGCCAAGGCGGCCAGCAGAAACGAGAAGGGCGCCATGCCCATCAGCAGGGCAAGGAAGACGGATCGATAGACTTGGCGGTTGATAACCTGCATGGCTTCGATTCCGCCCGGCTTGGTCGCGGTGGCGAAGGATCTCATCACGAAGTCGGAGAATGCCAGGAACACACCTGCCACCAGCCCGCTCGATATGACGGCCAAGCAAGACAGGAAGATCATCAGTTGGGTTGTCATCTCTTTCTCCTGCGCCGAGGGCTCTTCTTGAAAAATCTGGAGGAATTCGCTAGGCGGCGGCTTTGAGACCCATACGCTCCGCCCGGTCCAGCCAATTCGCGATTCGTTTCGCCGGCGCCGTCTTTACCGGTCCGAACTGGAGGACGGTCCTTGCTTTGATGCCGCAGAATCCCAGGACCTGGTTCTTGATGACCCGCCGGGCCGGTTTCCTGTAGAGGACCGTGTCGAGCAGCGGCGGCGTATCCGAAGTGATGATTGCATCGGCGGTCTTGCCGGTGAGCAGCTTGTCCCAGGCGACGCCTTTTTGGTGATACTTGAAGGCGAAACCTGGCGTGAGCGCGCGGTCGAGGACGGCCTTGGCTCGGGTTGGCATCGCGCCCCACCAATAGGGGTGGACGAAGAACAGGTGGTCGGCCCAGGCGATGCCCTCCTGCCACGCCACGAGATCTGGTTCGAGCGCGGGTGAGGTGTCGCCATATCCCTCGAATTCCGAATCGAAGGACATATCGCTGAGGTTCAGCCGGCGGATTTCGGCATCCGACCTCCCGGCCCCCGCCTGATAGGCATCTGCAATCCCTTCGCACAAAGAGCCTGGCTTCGGATGGGCGACCCAAATGAAAATGCGCTTTGCCATTTCAACCTCCTTTGACTTGACACGGTGTCAATTGACATGGCGTAAAATATATGGGACTTTACATCATGTCAAGTTCAATTCCGGATACCCGCACGCGCATTCTCCGATCGGCCTGGAAGCTGTTGGAAGGGGCCGGCGGCCAGGGCGTCCGCATGGCCGATATCGCCAAGGACGCGGGGATCAGCCGCCAGGCGGTTTATCTGCATTTTCCAAAGCGTTCGGAACTGTTGATCGCCACCACGCGCTATATCGACGAGGTTCTGGATGTTGACGCCCGCCTCGCTGCCAGTCGGGGCGCGGCCACGGGTGCGGCGCGTCTTGACGCCTTCATAGAAGCCTGGGGCAACTACATTCCCGAGATCCACGGCATCGCCAAGGCGCTTCTTGCGATGAAGGATACCGATGCCGCGGCGGCCGCGGCGTGGTCGGATCGGATGCAGGCCGTGCGCCAGGGGTGTGAAGCGGCGGTTCGCGCGTTGAAGGCGGACGGGGCCCTGGCATCGGAATACGCCCCGAAACAGGCGACGGACATATTGTGGACGATGTTGTCGGTGCGCAATTGGGAGCAGCTCACCCAGGAATGCGGTTGGTCCCAGAAGCGCTACGTCGAAACAATGCAAATGGTGGCTCGGCGGGTTCTTCTGGACGGGGCCGGCGCACCATGATTCCCGAGGCGCCGCCTGCGGGCGTCTTGCCCAAGCCCGGCGCGGCACCTAAACTGATGCGAAAAGCATTTACCGGATCGGGCCGCGGCCCGGCCGGCAACAGGAGGGCGCCAGCAGCCATGGCGAAAGCGGCACAAGCCAAGAGTGACGAAGACATCGCCAAGCTGAGCTTCGAGGATGCGCTCGAGGAGCTTGAGGGCATCGTGCGCCAACTCGAAGACGGCACAATCAAGCTGGACCAGGCGATCGGCGCCTATGAACGGGGCGCCAAGCTCAAGGCCCATTGCGAGAGAAAACTCACCGAGGCCAAGTCCAAGGTGGAGAAGATTTCCCTCGGACCGGAAGGGGCCGAGGGAACGGAGCCCGTGGATATCGGTTAGCCGGGCAGGCCGAGTGTCACCGTGACCCAACAGGACAGCGAACCCCTGGAATTAAGCGAAGCCCTGGCTCAGGTGGCCGGTGAGGTCGAACGCACACTCACGGCGATCCTGCCGCAGCCCGATGGTGAGGGTCCCGAGGCCACACTCTTCGAGGCGATGCGGTATGCGACCCTGGGCGGCGGCAAGCGGTTGCGCCCGTTCCTGGTGGTGTCCACGGCCCGTCTGTTCGAGGTTCCCGACAATGTCTCCCTGCGGGTCGGTGCGGCGGTGGAACTGGTCCACGCCTATTCCCTGATCCATGACGATCTGCCGTGCATGGATGATGATCCTATTCGCCGGGGAAAGCCGTCCTGTCATGTCAAATTCGGGGAATCCACGGCGGTCCTGGCCGGTGACGCCATGGTGCCGCTCGCCTTCGAAGTGCTGGCCGACGCCCGGACCCATCCGGATGCCGCGGTGCGGGCGGAACTGGTGGCCCGGCTGGCCAAAGCCGCGGGCCCCCAAGGCATGGTGGGCGGGCAGATGATCGATTTGGCGGCGGAAGGCCTCGCTCTCGAGATCGGCGAGGTCGCCCGCCTGGAGCGGCTCAAGACCGGGGCGCTGATCGAATTCTGCTGCGTTGCCGGGGGTGTTCTGGGTCGGGTGGACGCCAGGGCGCTGCGGGCGCTCGGCGCCTACGCCCATGACCTGGGGCTGGCTTTTCAGATCGCCGACGATCTCCTCGATGCGGTGGGCGAGGCCGATCATGTCGGCAAGGCCGTTGGCAAGGACGCCGCCCGGGGCAAGGCGACCTTCGTCGGCATCCTGGGCACGGAAGGCGCTCGGGACCAGGCGCAATTGCTTGCGCGTCAAGCGGCGGCCCATCTCGAGCCCTTCGGCCCGCGCGCGCGGCTCCTGAGCGAGGTCGCCGATTATGCGGTGGCGCGGACCGCATGAACGCGGACCGTCCGCGCTTGGACCAGGCCCTGGTGGACCGGGGCCTCGCCGAAAGCCGCTCCCAGGCACAGGCCCTGGTGATGGCGGGTAAGGTCTTTTCCGGCACCTTGCGTCTCGACAAACCCGGTCACCGCGTCGCTCCCGATCAGCCGATCGAGGTCCGGGGACCCGCCCATCCCTGGGTTTCGCGCGGCGGGCTGAAGCTGGCCCACGGGTTGTCCCATTTTCAGATCTCCGCCGAAGGCTGTGTGGCGCTGGATATCGGTGCGTCGACCGGCGGGTTTACCGACGTGCTGCTCGCGCGGGGCGCGGCGCGGGTCTTTGCCGTCGACGTGGGCCGCGGCCAGCTGGCCTGGAAGCTGCGCCAGGATGCGCGCGTCACCGTGCTGGAAGGCGTGAATGCGCGCTACCTCACCGAGGATCAGGTGCCCCAGGCGATCGATCTGGTGGTCTGCGACGCGAGCTTCATCGGCCTTGAGCTCGTCCTTCCCCCGGGCCTCGCCCTGGCCCGGCCCAGCGCCCATTTGATCGCCCTTATCAAGCCGCAGTTCGAGGTCGGCAAGGGACGGGTGGGCAAGGGTGGCGTGGTGCGCGACCCGGCCCTCCATGAAGAGGTCAAAACCCGCATCCGCGCCTGGCTGGGGGATGAGATGGGCTGGCACGTCCTGGGCGTGACCGAAAGCCCCATTCGCGGGCCCGAGGGCAATATCGAATTCCTGATCGCCGCATGCAATGAACGGGCGGGTGCCGGTGGCGGTGGCTGAAAATAGCGATGCCTCCGGTCGGGAGGCGGGAACACTGTGTCCCCATTTCGGCATCTGTGGCGGTTGTGCCGCCCAGGACAAGACGCCTGCTGACTACCGTGCCTGGAAGCGGGGATTCGCCGAAGCGGCGCTCCGCCGCGCGGGCGTCAAAGCCGAGATCGGAGATTTGGTTGCGGTGCCGCCCGCCTCCCGCCGCCGGGCCCGTTTTTCCGCGGAATGGACGAAAGAGGGGGCGGCCCTCGGATTCCGCGCGCGCGGCAGCCATGACATCGTCAACATGACCACCTGCCGTGTGCTGGAGCCGGCGCTGTTCGCCCTAAGCATGGAACTTCGCGGCTTTTTCCAAGCGACGTTGGCGCCCGGCCAGACAGCCGAGGCTGAAGTGCAAACGGTTGACGGCGCCCTCGACGTCTTGATCCGCGCCCCCGGTGCCCTTGATCTGCCCGCCCGCGAATCGCTCACCGCTTTTGCGCACGGGACCGGCATCGCCCGGCTGTCCTATCAGTCGCTCGCGGTCTCTGGATCCGGCGGACGAGGCCGGGGCTCACGCCGCCGCCACAGGCCTCGCCAAGAGGACGTTCGGGAACCCGAGGTGGTCGTGCAGTTCCGTCCCGTCACCGCACGCTTCGGCGATGTTTCCGTGCCCCTGCCGCCGCTTGCCTTCCTGCAGGCGTCGGCCGCGGGAGAGGCGGCATTGGTGGACCTGGTCACCCGGGCGGTGAAACCGGGCAGCCGGGTGGCCGATCTCTATTGCGGGGCCGGCACCTTCACCTTTCCGCTGGCCCGCGACAGCGTGGTCACGGCCTATGACGGCGACCCGGCACTGATCGAGGCCCTCGACGCCGCTGCCCGCGCGGCCGGACTTGGCGCGCAAGTCACGGCGGAGCTGCGCAACCTGGCTCGGCGCCCGCTCTTGGGACCGGAGCTGACCGCCTTTGACGCGGTGGTGCTCGATCCGCCGCGTGCCGGCGCCCGGGCCCAGGCCGAGGCGCTGGCGGGTTCAGACGTTCCCACGGTGGTGATGGTGAGTTGCGATCCTCAAAGCTTCGCCCGGGACGGGAAGATCCTGGCCGATGGGGGATTTGCCCCGGGCCCGGTCACCCTGGTCGACCAGTTCGTCTGGACCCGGCATCTGGAGCTGGTTGCGGCCTTTAACAGGTAGGGCGCTTACCCGCACTGGGCGCGATGGCGCAGCAGGTGATCGGCCAGCACGCAGGCCATCATCGCCTCGCCCACGGGCACGCCGCGGATCCCGACGCAGGGGTCGTGCCGGCCCTTGGTCGAGATCTCGGTTTCCTCGCCGCCGGTGGTGACGGTGCGCCGCGGCGTCAGAATGGAACTGGTGGGCTTAACGGCGAAGCGGACAACGAGGTCCTGCCCCGTCGAAATTCCAGCCAGCGTCCCGCCCGCCGCGTTGGACAGGAAGGTGACGTCGTTGCCGCGCATGCGCATTTCATCGGCGTTGTCCTCACCGGACAAGGCCGCCGCGCCCATGCCGGCACCGATCTCCACCCCCTTGACGGCGTTGATGCTCATCATCGCCGCAGCGAGGTCCCCATCCAGCTTGCCATAGACCGGGGCGCCCAGGCCGACCGGCACGCCCTCGGCCATCACTTCGATGATGGCGCCGCAGGAGGAGCCCGCCTTACGCACGGAATCGAGATACCCTTCCCATTCCTTGGCGGCCTTGGCGTCCGGGCAGAAGAAGGGGTTGCGGTCGACCTCCTCCCAGTCCCAATTGTCGGGGTCGACCCGGTTGGGCCCCATTTGGATCAGCGCCGCGCGGATCACCACGCCGGCGCCCAGCACCTTGCGGGCGACCCCGCCGGCGGCGACGCGCATGGCGGTCTCCCGGGCCGACGCGCGGCCGCCACCGCGGTAGTCGCGGATACCGTACTTGTGCCAATAGGTGAAATCCCCATGGCCCGGGCGGAACTTGTCCTTGATGTCGTCGTAATCCTTGGAGCGGAGGTCTTCATTCTCGATCAACAGGCTGATCGGCGTGCCGGTGGTCTTGCCTTCGAAGGTGCCCGACAGGATCTGGACGGTGTCCGACTCCTTACGCTGGGTCGTGAAGCGGCTCTGTCCCGGGCGCCGCTTGTCGAGCCAGACCTGGAGGTCATCGGCGTCAATTTCGATGCCGGGCGGACAGCCGTCCACCACGCAGCCGATCGCCGGTCCATGGCTTTCGCCCCAGGTGGTGACGCGGAACAGATGGCCGAAGGTGTTCATCGACATGGAATCACCTGATGCCGCTGCTAGACGGTGGAGATGTCGGGCGCATCCGGATTCTTCATGCCCACGACGTGGTAACCCGCGTCGACATGCAGGACCTCCCCGGTCACTCCGCTGGCCAGGTCCGACAGCAGGAACAGCGCCGACTTGCCCACGTCCTCGATGGTGACGGTGCGCCGCAGCGGCGAGTTCAATTCGTTCCATTTGAGGATGTAGCGGAAATCGCCGATGCCTGAAGCCGCCAGCGTCTTGATGGGGCCGGCGGAAATGGCGTTGACCCGGACCCCCTTGGCGCCGAGCTCGACCGCCAGCGCCCGGACGCTGGCCTCCAGGGCGGCCTTGGCTACCCCCATGACATTGTAATGGGGAATGATGCGCTCGGCCCCGAGATAGGTGAGCGTGACCAGGGAACCGCCTTCACTCATCAAAGGCGCGGCGCGGGCTGCCAGCGCGGTGAAGGAATAGCAGGAGATCTCCATGGTGCGGGCGAAATTGTCGATGCTGGTGTTGATGTAATCGCCGGTCAATTCGCTCTTGTCGGAGAAGGCAATGGCATGGACCAGGAAATCGAGGCTGCCCCAGGTCTCCTGGATTGTATCGAACACTGCGTCGATAGAGTCGTTGTCCGTCACGTCGCAAGGCAGGACCAAACCGGATCCCGCCCGCTGCGCCAGCGGCTCGACACGCTTCTTCAGGGCGTCTCCTTGATATGTGAAGGCAAGCTCCGCCCCGCTGGCGGCCGCTTCGGCAGCGATGCCCCAAGCGATGGAATGGTCATTGGCAACGCCCATGACCAGTCCCTTCTTGCCTGTCAGGAGTCCACTACCTTGGCCCATTTCTCCCTCAATATTGATGTCGGGGACGAATGCCCCAGCCGGAAACGCGTGCCGCGGCATCCTACACGAAAGGCGTCCCAACTCAAACAATGCCCCTTTTGCCTGAAGGGATTATCGCGGGCGCGCCCGGACCAAAGGGCTGCGCCCCGTGGAGGCGCGGGCAAATGGTTCATTTTGGCGCCACGGTGTTCTACACTGAAAGATCATTCTTTGGGCCCGCCGCGACAGGCCGGCCCTTGGCCTCAGGAGTTCGAAGCGCATTTATGCTGGACGAAGGCACCGCTCAGCTTGAGAGATCGGATCCGTTTACCCTGTTCGACGCGTGGTATGGCGATGCCTGGGCGTCGGAACGGGATGCCAATGCCATGGCCTGCGCCACGGCCGATGCCGGCGGCGCGCCGTCGGTGCGCATGGTGCTGCTCAAGGGGCGGGAAGGTGACGGTTTCGTCTTCTATACCAATTTCGGCAGCCGCAAGGGGCTTGAGATCGGTGGCAATCCCCGGGCCTCGCTGGTGTTCCACTGGAAGAGCCTGCGCCGACAGGTGCGTATCGACGGGACCGTGGATACGGTCGATGAGGGGGCCGCCGACGCCTATTTTGCCAGCCGCCCCCGCGACAGCCAGGTGGCGGCCTGGGCGTCTCTGCAGTCGGAAGTCATGCCCGAGCGCTTCGAATTGGAAAAGCGCTTTGCTCATTTCGAGCTCAAGTACAAGGGCCGCTCGGTCCCTAGGCCGCCCCATTGGTCGGGCTACCGGGTACGGGCGGAGAAGCTTGAATTCTGGCTCGATCGGCCCTACCGGCTGCATGAGCGCATCGTCTTCGAGCGCGCAAGCAAGGATTGGCACGTGACGAGGCTCTATCCATGAGTTCCCCGGCCAACATGGCGCCGCCGGAGGGCGGGGTCCAGGGTCGGCCCGTGCCCGGCGGCGACGAGACCGCTGAGACCGCGATGCACGATCAGATTTCACCGCGTGTCGCACGCCTGCTGAAGTTCGCGACGGCGGCATCGGTCTCCGTCGCTGCCATTCTTGTCGCCGTCAAGGCGGTGGGCTGGTTCTTGACCGACGCCGTCAGCGTCCTCTCGGCGCTGATGGATTCGTTGATGGACGTTGCCGCTTCCCTGGTCAACCTGGTGGCCGTGCGCCGCGCATTGCGGCCCGCGGATACCAAACATCGCTTCGGCCATGGCAAGGCGGAGCCGCTGGCTGCCTTGGCTCAGGCGGCATTCATCGCTGGATCTTCGCTCTATCTGGTGGTGGAGGTCGTGGGCCGCTTCGTGGGACCGAAAAGCATTGCCAACGAGGGCATCGGCATCGGCATCATGGTGTTCTCGATCGCCCTGACCCTGATCCTGGTGGGGTTCCAGAACTACGTGGTCAAACAGACGAACTCGGTCGCCATCACCGCCGATTCGCTCCATTACAAGGGCGACATCCTGATCCATGCCAGCGTCATCCTGTCGCTGTTCATGAGTTCGTCCATGGGGCTCGGGATCGCCGATCCGCTGATCGGGCTTGCCATCGCGGTCTACCTTTTCTGGAACGTCTTGCGCATCGTCCGGACCTCCCTCGATTCCTTGATGGACAAGGAGCTCGGCCAGGAGGACCGCGCGCGCATCATCGATATTGCGCTCTCCCATCCTGAGGTCTGCGACATCCATGATCTCCGGACGCGCCAGTCCGGTCCCAGGGCGTTCATTCAGTTTCACTTGGATCTGCCCAAGGATATTTCCCTGCTCAGGGCCCATGAAATCTCCGATGACGTCGAAGCCAAGGTCCGGGCCGCCTTTCCCGGTGGCGGTGTGATCATCCATCAGGATCCCGAGGGCATCGACGAGCACAAGGCGACCTTCATCGGCGATGATGGGGAGAAAGAGGTCTAGAGGTATTGCTGCCGGGGCCTAAAACCCCATATATACTGAGAAAATAACTTTAATTCCGGGATCTTCGGGGCTGAATGGGTTGGTCTCGTCCTGGGGGAGGAGCCCATCATGCCCATCAAAACCATCCTTGTTCCCTTGGCTGACGCGACGGGAGCTGCGGCGACGCTGGGAACGGCGTTCAAGCTGGCCAAAACTTTCGACGCCCATGTCGAGGTGTTGCACCTTCGGGCGGATCCGACCAGTTCCGTATCCGATTTCGTTGGTGAAAGCGTTTCCCCGGCCCTGGTGGAAGAAGTGATGGAAGTGGCCGCCAAACGCGCAGATGCCGTGGCCGGCCGGACCCACAGGGCGTTCGAGGCCGCGGTCGCCAAGGCGAAGATCAAGACCGCGGCACGGCCGGCGGCCAAACGTGATTCGTCGGTATCCTTTCGGGAAGAGACAGGCCTGTCCGATTATTGGGTCGAATCCCTTGGCCGGATCAACGACCTGACGGTCGTGCGCCGTCCCCGGAATTCCAGCGACGTTGTCGCGGCCAGCGTCGCGGAAAGCGCCATGATGGGGACCGGCCGCCCGGTATTGCTGGCGCCCGCCACCATGCCCCGCCAATTGGGCACGTCCGTTGCCATCGCCTGGAACGGCAGTGTCGAGGCTTCGAATGCGGTGTCCTCCGCTCTGCCGTTCATTACGGGTGCGAAGACGGTGACCGCGATCACCGTGGTCGAAGGCAGCGGCCAGGATCAAAACCTCGACGGATTGGTTGCCTACCTGCGCTGGCACGGTGTCCGCGCCAAGGTCAACCGCGTGAGGAGCCGCGGCGGTGATGTCGGCAGGGCTCTAACCGGGGCGGCGTCCCGGGCCAAAGCGGATCTTTTGGTGATGGGGGCTTACACCCACAGCCGGATGCGGGAGATGATCCTGGGCGGTGTGACAAACCATGTGTTGCACTCTGCGAAAATCCCGGTGTTGCTGGCCCATTGAGGTCGGGCACCCCCGAAAACGGAGGAAAAGACACCGTGGCATTCAAGACCATTCGCCTTGAACTGGCCCGCACCCCAAATCATCCCGAGGGCAGCGCGGAATACGGCTATGAGTTCCGCGTGCCGCTGGATGGAGAGGGTCATATCGACGTTGACACCTGGCGGGACGACAAGACGGCGTGCACGGTCAAGCGGTTCTGGGGTGAGGAAGATCCGGAAGAAGGCTATCTGATCCACACCCGCCACCGCACCTGGGCATTCTCCTATGCGCCCGGGGAGGAAGATGACGAGCCTTTCTTCCGATTTGAATCCCATGCCTTCGTGGAGGGGGAGTATGTCTCTCTCACCGGCCATGACGGCAGGATACATCCCTTCAGGATCGTTTCGGTCGCTTAGGCGCGCCATCGCGGGGCTGGTCGGGCCCAGGGAAAGCCTCTAACCTCCGGACATGACCCAAGCGGACCAAGAACCCGGCGATCCCAGAACTGTGGTGCTGACCGGCGCCAGCCGCGGCATCGGTCATGCGACGGTCAAGCGGTTCTCCGACGAAGGCTGGCAGGTCATCACCTGTTCCCGCGATGAGGTGCCCGATGCCTGTCAGCGCGACCCCAACTGGGCCGGTCATGTCACAGTCGATCTGGCACGTTCGGACGAACAGGACCGATTCATCGCGGAGGCCCTGGAGCTGATGGGCGACGCGCCGCTCCAGGCGCTTGTTAACAATGCCGGCGTCTCGCCAAAGACCCCCTATAAGGAACGTCTCGGTTGCCTCAACGGCGATATCGACGCCTGGCGCGACGTGTTCGAGCTTAACCTGTTTGCCCCCTTGCGGCTGAGCCGCGGTTTCGCTGCGGCACTGCACCGCGGGCGCGGCACCGTGGTCAATATCACTTCCGTCGCCGGCCATGCGATCCATCCCTTCGCAGGATCCGCCTATAGTGTCTCCAAGGCGGCACTCAGCGCGTTGACCCGGGAAATGGCGGCTGAGTTCGGGGCGCTCGGCGTGCGGGTCAATGCCATCGCCCCGGGCGAGATCGCCACCGACATGCTGTCGCCGGAAACCGATGCCTTGATCCCGCGTATACCGTTGGGGCGCCTCGGCGACCCGGAGGAGGTGGCGAACGTCATCTATTTCTTGTGCAGCGCCCAGTCGGGCTATGTGTCGGGGACGGAAATCTTTGTCACCGGCGCCCAGCACATCTACTGAAGGGCCAGCACCTTTACTGGAGAGAGTGTGATCCCTACCGGTTGCGGGCCGCGGTCTGCCGCTGGGCGGGGATGGTCCGCCCGGCGATTTCGCGAATCAGTTTGGTGAGGATCGCCGCGTTGAAATCCTTGAAGGTCTTGGCGGGAATGGAAAACGCGCCGGGCCCGCCGATCACGTTATCAAGGAAAAAGACATCCAGCTCCGGATAGTTGGTGAGGATCGGCAGGCCGTTCACCGTGAAGCCCCGCGCCACCACCTGGTCGCGGGCGATCGCGGCGGGCATGCCCCGGTTGGTCGGACCGTCGCCGGAGATATCGATCACCCGCCGGGTTCCCTTGAACTTGTTCGCGTCGATCGATTGGGCACCGTAGAGGATCGCGTTGCCGACCGCCGTGCCGCCGGAGAACAGCTCGCGCGGCCCCACCTCCAGTTGCGTGGCAAACGCTTCGATGGAGGTCTTGTCGTGCAGGACCGTCCAATTGATGATCGGGACCTGCAGAAAGGGGCCGGTCCACTCCACGTAGGAGACGGCAATCTTGTGCAGCGGTCCGTTGCGGATGGCGGCGGCGACACGGGGATTGCGGAACGCCTTGGCGTAGCCGAGGCGCTGCAGGATGAACTCATCGTCGTCGATGCTGCCCGACCCGTCGACCATGAGGATCAGTTCGAGATCCACCTTGTCCTGGGCCAGGGCATCGGTCGGGAACGCGGCCAGGGCGCCCAAGAGGACGATGACGATCCACCGTGCGAGCCGGGTGATCCCGGTACCGATTGCCTTGGGCTGCCGTCGTCGTGCCGGAGCCGTCGCAGGGAGGTGGATCATGGATGCCGCCGATGGGTCATCGACGCCCCCGCCCTAGTCGGAGCCCCCGGGTGCCAACGCGGCGAACCACCGGAGGCTGTCCTCTATCTGAGCGAGGTCGTGATCGAGCCAGCGCACCAGCGCATCGTCGGCGGGTGCTTCCGCCGCGCGCTTCTCGCGCAGGCTGGCCAGCCTGGCAAGTTCACCCCTGAGTGCGGTGGTGATGACATCCGCCTGGGTGCTGCGCTGATGGTCGTCGAGCAGGTGCAGGAGCCGCATCTTGAGCGCCACGACCAGCTTGTTGAGGTCATTGAACGGCGTGCGCACGGAGGCCAGCATCAGGGTTTCGAGCTCCGCCCGGCCCGCTTCGGTGATGGCGAGCTGGGTATCGGGCGGCAAGACGCGGCCCGGTTCTTCGGCGGGCTCCGCGGCGATCAGCCCTTCGAAGGAGAGTAGCTGGATCGAGGTGCCCATGATGTCCAGGTTCGGTCCCATGACGTGGCTGATGAAGTCGCGCACTTCCGCGGCGAGGTCGGCGTAGGTCCGGGCCCCTTCCGCGAGAATGCCGAGCGCCGCCAGGTGCACGGCCTCTTTGGGCATCAGGGAATGGTCGGGATACATGACGCGGCGTCTCCCCGGTTACGGTTCAGGCGGCGGACTCCTGGGCTTGAATTTCCAGCCGCTCCCAGACGTCCTTCAACGCTTCGACCAGTTCGGCCATCAGGTCGTCACCATGGTACGGCGTCGGCGTGATGCGCAGCCGCTCCGTGCCGCGCGGCACGGTCGGGTAGTTGATGGGCTGGATGTAGATGCCGAAGCGGTCGATCAATTCGTCGGAGGCGAGCTTGCACAGCCGCGCGTCGCCCACCAGGAGGGGGACGATATGGCTGACCGAATCCATCACCGGCAGGCCGGCATCGCGCAGCAGGCGCTTCAGCGTTGCCGCCCGCTCCTGGTGCTTCTCGCGCTCGGCGTTTGAATCCTTCAGATGCCGCACGCTTACCAAAGCGCCCGCGGCCACGGCGGGCGGCAGGGCGGTGGTGAAAATGAACCCCGGCGCGAAGCTGCGCACCGCGTCGATCAGGGCCGCGCTGGAGGCGATATAGCCGCCCATCACGCCGAACGCCTTGGCCAGCGTTCCTTCGATGATGGTGAGACGGTCCATGATCCCCTCCCGGTCGGCGATGCCGCCGCCCTGGGAGCCGTACATGCCGACGGCGTGAACCTCGTCCAGATAGGTCATGGCGTCCGCCTGGTCCGCGGCATCGCAGATCTCGGCAATCGGGGCGATGTCGCCGTCCATGGAATAGACCGATTCAAAGGCGATCAGCTTGGGCGCTGCCGGGTCGTCCCGGGCCAGCAGTTGCGCCAGGTGGTCGACGTCGTTGTGGCGGAAGATGCGCTTCTGGGCGCCGGAATGGCGGATGCCCTGGATCATCGAGGCGTGATTGAGGGCGTCGGAATAGATGATGCAGCCGGGCAGCAATCCGGCCACGGTCGAAAGCGTGGCGTCGTTGGAGATATAGCCCGAGGTGAAGATCAGTGCCGCTTCCTTGCCGTGCAGGTCGGCAAGTTCCGCTTCCAGCAGGACGTGGTTGTGGTTGGTGCCGGAAATGTTGCGGGTCCCCCCCGCCCCGGCGCCGGATTCCTTCAATGCCTGGGCCATGGCCGCGATCACGTCGGGGTGCTGTCCCATGCCGAGGTAATCGTTGGAACACCATACGACTGCGTCCTTGGTGACGCCGTCGACATGCCGGACCGCCCTCGGAAAGGCCCCGGCCTTGCGTTCGAGATCGGCGAAAACCCGGTAATTACCTTCGGTTTTCAGCTTGCGAAGCGCATCCGTGAAGAATTGATCGTAATCCATCGGCTCTCCCGCGGGGTTCGGCGCCCCGTCACGAGCGGCACATTAACATAATGGCCGCGGCCACCGCTAGGCATTGGCGACCTCATCACATCTTTGTGTGACATGCCTAATAATTTCCTAATGCGGCCTGCAACGCATTGATTAGATAAGCATTCATGTGTTGGATGCAAGGTTGTCGGCGACCCGGTCCAGGGCACGGGCGAAGCGGTCGAGAACGGCTGTGATTTCTGCTTGCGATATGATCAGCGGCGGTGAGAACGCGAGACTGTCGCCGAGCGCGCGGGTGATCAGGCCACCGTCTTGGGCTTCGCGGGTCACCGCCGGTCCGATGCGCCCGGGCGGGTCGAAGGGTTGGCGGGTGTCCTTGTCGGCCACCAGTTCCACGGCGCCGATCAGGCCGACGCCCCGTACCTCGCCGACCAGGGGATGATCGGCGAGCGCGCGCAAGCCGTCCTGCAGGGTCGGCGCTGTCTCGCGCACCTGGGCCAGGATGTCGCGTTCGGCATAGATCTTCAGCGTTTCCAATGCCACCGCGGCCGATAGGGGATGGGCGGAATATGTGAAGCCATGGCCGAAGCTACCGACCTCGTCGCTCTTGTCGGCCAAGGCCTCATAGATCTGATCGCTCAACAGAAGTGCGGAGATCGGCGCGTGCCCGGCCGACAGCGCCTTGGCCAGCACCATCATGTCGGGCTCGATGCCGAAAGTTTCGCAGCCGAACATATTGCCGGTGCGCCCGAAACCGCAGATCACCTCATCGGCGATCAGCCACACGTCGTGCTTCTTCAAGATCGGTTGGATGGCCTGGAAATAGCCCTCCGGCGGCACGATCACCCCGCCCGCGCCCATCACCGGCTCGGCGATGAAGGCGGCTACCGTCTCGGGACCTTCTTCCTCAATCATGCGGTCGAGATTGGCGGCAAGGCGCCGGGTGAAGTCCGCCTCGCTCTCGCCCGGCTGCCCTTCGCGGTAGAAATGCGGGCAATCGGTCGCCAGCATGGGGGCCAGCGGCAGGTCGAATCCGGTCTGGTTCACCGGCAGGTTGGTCAGAGACGCGGCGGCGATGGTGACCCCGTGATAGGCGCGGCGCCGGGAGATGATCTTCTTCTTCGCGGGCCGGCCGAGGGCGTTGTTGGCGTACCAGGTGAGCTTGATCGCGGTATCCACCGCTTCCGAGCCCGAGTTGGCGAAGAACACCCGGGCGAAGGGCGTGGGCGCCATCGCCAGCAGCCGCTCGGCCAGCTCGATCGCCGGCGTGTGGGACTTGCCGGAGAACAGGTGATAGAAGCCCAGCGTCTCCATCTGTCGTTTGGCGGCGTCGGCGAGGCGCGGTTCGGAAAAGCCGAGGCTGGCGCACCACAGGCCGGCCATCGCATCGATATAGCGGTTGCCGGCATCGTCGATGACTTCGACGCCATCCCCCTCAGTGATCACAAGGGGGGCGGCCTTTTCATGGGCGCGAAGATTGGTATAGGGATGGAGTAAAGTGGCGCGGTCGCGCGCGCCGAGGCTGTTGGCGCTTGCGGGTTCCTGGCGGTCAGGACCGGCCATAGATGTCTTCCAGGCGCACGATATCGTCCTCGCCCAGATAGTCGCCCGATTGCACTTCCACCAGATGCAGCGTCTCCGCGCCCTTATTTTCCAGCCGGTGGGCCATGCCGATCGGGATATAGGTCGACTGGTTGGCTTCAAGCTCCAGGACATCTTCGCCGCGGGTCACCGTCGCGGTGCCCGAAACCACCACCCAATGCTCCGCCCGCTGGGCGTGCTTCTGCAGGCTGAGGCGGCCGCCCGGCTTCACGGTGATGCGCTTGACCTGATAGCGTTCGCCGACATCGACATTCTGGAAACTGCCCCACGGGCGGTAGGTCGTGGTGTGGGTGACGGTCTCCGGCCGTCCGTCCTTGCGCAGCCGGTCGACGATCTTGCGCACGTCCTGGGAGGCTTTCATGCCGGCCACCAGGACGGCATTGTCGGTGGCCACCACGACGACGTCGTCGAGGCCCACCACGGAGAGAAGCCCGGCATCGGAGCGCAGATAGGAATCGCGGACATCCTCGGCCAAGACGTCGCCACGGATCACATTCCCCGCATTGTCCTTGTCCGTGATCTCCCACAGCGCATCCCAGGAACCGACATCGGACCACCCGACGTCGAGCGGCACCACGGCGCCCTTGTCGGTGGGTTCCATCACCGCGTAGTCGATGGAGATGTTGGGCGATTTGCCGAACGCGTCACCGTCGAGGCGCAGGAAATCGAGGTCGGTGTCCGCCCCGGCGAGGGCTTCGCGCGCCGCGGCCAGGATATCGGGATGCAGGCGTTCCAGCTCTGACAGGTAGGTGGCCGCGCGCATCAGGAAGATTCCGGAGTTCCAGAGATGAGCGCCGGAGGCGACATAGGTCTCCGCCGTCGCGGCATCGGGCTTTTCCGTGAACCGGGTGAGGGCGAACACCCCGGGGGTGTCTGCCGGGCCGCCGCGCTCGATATAGCCGTAGCCGGTCTCGGGCCGGGACGGGGTGATGCCGAAGGTCAGGAGGCTGCCGTTGCGGGCCGCCGGCAGGGCGGTTTCAATGCCGGCGCGAAAACCGTCCGCATCTGCGATCACGTGATCCGCGGGCGCCAACAGCATCACCGCTTCCGGGTCCCGCTCGACCAGGTACAGCGCCGCCACCGCTGCCGCCGGCGCGGTGTTGCGGCCGACCGGCTCCAGCACGATGGCGTCGGGATCGATTTCCGCCGCGCGCATCTGCTCGGCGGCGATGAAACGATGCTCGTCGTTGCACAGCACCACGGGATCGGCGAAAAGGGCGCCCGAAAGCCGTGCTGCGGTTTCCGCCAGCATCGTGGATTCGCCTGCCAGCGCCATGAATTGCTTGGGAAACAGTTCGCGAGAGGCGGGCCAGAGGCGGGTTCCCGTCCCCCCGGCCATGATCACGGGCCAAACTGCTGGCGCGGAGCTGGATGCTGACATTTTCTACCTTTTCTCGACATTGGCCTTGTTAGAGGAAATCGTCGTGGCTCACAAGGGTTGGGGCAAACGTGGCACTGGCATTGGCCTCGCGCTTATGCTTATGCTTCCGGGCACAAAAACGATCCAGACGCTATGGACGGACAAGAACCCGGGGAAAACGCCAAGATGGGCGGAAAATGGATAAAAAAGGATAAATAAGAGGGCAGGCGACATGGCTTTGAAAGATATTGTGGTTCACATCGATTCGTCGCCGGCGACGCCGAGCCGTCTGGATTACGCGATCCGCTTGGCCCAGGCCAACGATGCCCATCTCGCCGCGGTTTACGTGGTGGCGGTGGCGCCCATCCACCAATACACAGAGGCCGATCTGGGCCCCGAACTGATCGAGGCCCATGACAAGTTCATGCGGCAATCGGCGGAAGAAGCCAAGCAACAGTTCGACGAAAAGATCGCACGCGCCGCCATCGCCGCCGAATGGCGCCAGGTTGAAGGCGCGGTGCCGGAAATGCTGGTCGTCAACGCGCGCTATGCAGACCTTGCCGTGGTGGGCCAACGCATGCCGGGGCGCCTGGACGCGGGCGCGGCGCCGGAACTGCCCGATCATGTGGTGCTGGATGCGGGCCGCCCGGCCATCGCCGTTCCCTATTCCGGCGCCCCCGACACCGTCGGCAAGCGAATCCTGCTGGCCTGGAACGCAAGCCGCGCGGCGGCCCGGGCCGCCAATGACGCGTTGCCGCTGCTCCAGGCGGCGGACGAGGTCCGCATCATGGTCATCAACGCCGAAAAGGGCATCATGGCCCATGGCGAGTTGCCGGGTGCCACGATCGCCACCCATATCGCGCGCCACGGGGTCAAAGGTGAGGTGGTGGAGGTCACCGCCGACCGCGGCACGGTGGGCGACGAACTGATCAAGCAGTGCGGCGATTTCAACGCCGACATGATGGTGATCGGCTCCTACGGCAGCTTCCGCCTGCGCGAGCTGGTCTTCGGCGGCACTACCCGGCGCATCCTGGAAAAGATGACGGTGCCGGTCTTCATGTCACGCTGACCGGCGGCGGAAGGCCGCGTCCCGCCCGTAACTATCGGACGCAAATCAATTCGTGATGTCCTGTCCGCGCGTCGGCAAACGCGGACATTGGGCACGGAATCGAATCGCCTGTGCGCCGGACGGGGCCGGACCTTTATTATCGGATCGCCACCGCCTGCCAACTCTCACCAGCCATCTGCGGCGGCGTGTGGCGCACCACCTGACAGTTCAGAAGCGTGAATTTCTCGTCCAGACGGGCATGTTCCTTGATGGCGCGATAGAGCATGCCATGGGCAACGATGAGAACAGGGCCGGGATGCGCCAGCGCCCGATTTATGGCAGCAAGGGCCCGTTGAATGAAGTCGGGGTAGGTTTCTGCGCCTTTGGGGATGAACCTGCCGGCTTTCCATTCCTCATACCAGGCGCCCCGAATTTCACCGTCATAGGTGCCGAAAGTTGCTTCCCTGAGATCCTCGATGACATGGAGACTGCAACCGAGCGCGGTCTGAAACCGTTTTGCAGTCTCTCGCGCGCGGCTCAGCGGACTCGTGCAAACGGCCGCGATATTTAGATCACGGATCAACCTGCTGGCGGCTTCCGCCTGTTCCATACCCAGGGCATTCAAGGGAATATCCAGTTGTCCCTGGATCCGCTTTTCCCGGTTCCAGTCCGTTTCCCCATGTCTAACGTAATAGAATGTCGTCTTGGTCAGCATGGCACGGCCCTGATTCCTTGGCGGTAACCTCCACAAGAAACGCCTAACGAGATCGCATCCTCGAACCGCCGAGGTGATCATTCTCGCGCCCGCTGCGAGGCAAGAACGGCCATGAGAGATAAAGCGGCATGGACGCGGAATCCGAGCGGCCGTGGCGCTGCCCGATCTGCGGCTCCCCGCCGATCAGACCGGCGCGCTTTCTTTCCTCGGCGTCTTGCGGTCCCTTTCAAGGGTCATGCTTTCCGGGGCGTCAGGCCAGTCCGGCATCTTGAGCCACAGGCGCAGCATCAGGCGCTTGCGGTCGACGTCCTCGAAATCCTCGAATGCCGTCCGGCCGTGCATCACGGTCCGGTTGTTGAGAAACAGCAGATCTCCCGGCTCCAACATCCTCTGGTAAAGCAGGTCGTCCCTTGCCGCGGTGTCCTGGAAGTGCTCGAAGGCTTCCAGCCCCGCCGGATCGCAATCGACACCGTCCTCCGCCAGGGCCCTTCCGATCGGTATGGCGTTGAAATAACAGACCAGGTTCTCGCCCCTCTTGCCGAACACGGGGATGGGGTACGAGGAAAGGGGCGGCTCGCCGGTCGAACCCAATCCCGAGCGTCGATGGTGGTAGCCTTTGTAGAGAGACGCCAGCAGATCCGGCCGTTCGGCGAGGATCGCATTGTGGACCGCGGCGCTGCTCGTGATCAGGCTGGTGCCACCGGATTTGGCCCGGCGCATGCAGAGAAGTCCGGTGACCTCGATGGAGTCGGCGTGGAGATGCTGGGGGCGCGGCGACCGATAGACGCGGCGCACGTCGCCGGTATGGGACATGTCCATGACGTCGACGATCATGTCGCCGCTGGCGCTTTGTGCCGCGGGGGTGCCGATATGAGCGCCGATACCCGTCAGAACAAGTGCGAGATCGTCTCTTTCGTAGCGATCCACCGGCAGGCCCCGCACCAGGCAAAGACCCAGCCCCGTGGACAGCAATTCCTTGATCGCCGGCAATTTCGCGGCCATCGACGGCAACGGAAAATCGTCGGCCGTGATGTCCTCGATGGCAAGGTTGCGGCGTTTGACCCCGTCCAGCGCCGTGGCGATGTCATCCAGGGCTGTGGTGTCGAGCGGGATGACCCAGTCCTCG
>JAHEKA010000155.1 GCA_024638585.1 Rhodospirillales bacterium | reverse complement strand
ATGACATTGAGACTCAATTCTGAAGCACCGAATTTCGAAGCCGACACCACCGCCGGCCGGATCAATTTCCATGACTGGATCGGTGACGGGTGGGCCATCCTGTTTTCGCACCCAAAGGATTTTACGCCGATCTGCACCACCGAACTCGGCCATATGGCCGGCCTTCAGGATGCCTTCGCCAAGCGGAACTGCAAGGTCATCGGCATCAGCGTCGATGACGTGGGAGATCACGACAAATGGTCCAAGGATATTGAGACCTTTTCCGGAAACGCCGTCGCCTATCCGCTGATCGGCGATCTGGAACTCAAGGTCGTCAAGGCCTACGACATGCTGCCGGAGAATGCCGGTGATTCCGCCGAGGGCCGTACACCCGCGGACAATGCCACGGCGCGCTCGGTGTTCATCATCGGTCCCGACAAAAAGATCAAGGCGATGCTGACCTACCCGATGACCACGGGGCGCAATTTCGACGAAATCCTGCGGATGGTAGATTCGATCCAACTCACCGCGAAAGAGCAGGTGGCAACGCCGGTCAATTGGAAGCAAGGTGAAGATGTCGTCATCCTGCCCGCGGTCTCCAACGAGGAGGCGGAGAAGAAATATCCCGAAGGCTGGATGGCGCCGTTGCCCTATATCCGCATGGTGCCGCAGCCGATGTAAGCTGGTCTCGATTGACCTCGAACGGCGGGCTCGAAAGCCCGCCGTTTTCGGTCGTGAAGACGGGCACAGGCCCAACCGGTCCTGAGCCCGTTCGAGCATCAAGTCCGAGCTACGCCGGGGAGCGGAGAACCCGTGGCGAAGGAAGCATGACCCGCGCGGAGACGAACCCTATTCCAGTGAAGGCAAACCAACCGGAGCGAGACTTCAACGCCCGATCAAAGAGGCGGGCCGGCCTCAGGCTTCCAGGACGCGTTTCAGGAAGGCGGCGGCGGCGATCAGGGCGGCATCGTCGATGCCGTGGCCGAGCCCTTCCAGCATGTGGCTTTCCACCGGCACGCCGGCGCCTTTCAAGACGCCCTCGGCCACACTCGCCGACATCACCGGGACCAGCTCGTCCTCACGCCCATGGATGACGCAGACCGGCGGGCGGGCGCGGATTTCGTGGGCCAGCGTCTCGGGCGCGATCAGGGCGCCGGAGAAACTGACGATCGCCTTCGGCGCCACCTCCCGCCTGAGGCCCAGGTGCAACGCCGTCATGGCGCCCTGGGAAAAGCCCACCAGGACCAGCCGGTCGGGCGTAAGCTCAAGCCCGGCCAGCATCTCGTCGATAAAGGCATCGGCATCGGCTGCGGCGCGGCGCACGCCGGTTTCCATCGCCTCCTGGGAGGGGTCCTGCAGGCTGAACCATTGATAGCCCATCGGCGCCATGTCGCAGGGTTCGGGCGCGTTGGGGGCGATGAAGCGGGCGCCGGGCAGGAGCTCCGCCATCAGCGGCGCCAGCGCAATCAGGTCGTTGCCATCCGCCCCCAGGCCGTGCATCAGGATGCACAGCATGTCCGGCTGTTCGCCGCTGCCCGGGCCGAAACCGGGACCCATCAGCGGGCGGGGGCCCTCTCCTGTTACCTCGCTCACGGCGCACTCCCTTGACTGTCATCTGGCCCGGGGCCACTCTCTCAAGCGCGGGCATCATAGATGAAACGCCCGCGCATCAAAGCCCCCAGGGGCGCCACATTCATGCAATGGATGGTGATCACGAACATGGCTTCGTCCCCGGACAGCGCGGAGAGCGGCGGCGTCGGGACCGCCGGCGGGATCGGCGGCCTCAGGCCGGCGCTCGGCGCGGCGGAGGCGGTGCTGGCGGTCGCCCAAGCCCGGCTGTCGGAAGCCGTGAAAAGGTCGGGCGAAGCCGGCATGGAGGCCCACCAATACGCCGCCCACGGGCTCGCCTGGATGGCGACACTGATCGAGGCGCTGCGCCAGACCGCGGCCTGGGCGGAGACGCTCGCCGCCGATGGCCGGTCGGGCGAGCTCGAAGAACTGATCGCCCAGGCGGTGTTCGGCGAATACCTCGGCCAGATCGCGGGCGGTATCCCGGTCTCCCAAGGGGAGATCGTCCGCCCCGCCGATCTCGGCCTTTCGCCCCAGGACCTCGCGCCGCTCGACGCGCCCGAGGTCCGCGCGCTGATGAGCGACGGCAGCTCGATCGCCGTGCGCCGGCGCATCGCCGAACTGGTGAGAGAGGGCGGTTTCGGTGACTGGGGGCTGAGCGACGTTACCCATGACCTGGTGCGCGAACAGTTCCACCGTTTTTCCGATGAGCGCATCGCGCCGGAAGCCAACGCCTGGCACCGGGACAATGCCCTGATCCCCAACGAGGTGCTGGACGAAATGGCGGCGCTCGGCGTCTTCGGCCTGACCATCCCCGAAGAATTCGGCGGGCTCGACATGGGGCGCGGCGCACTTTGCATCGTCACCGAGGAATTGGCGCGCGGATACCTTGGCGTGGGCTCCCTGCCGACCCGGACCGAGATCGCCGCCGAGCTGATCCGCAATTCCGGCACCGACGACCAGAAGGCACGTTTCCTGCCCCCCATCGCCGCCGGGGAGATCATCCCCACCGCGTCGTTCACCGAGCCCAATACCGGTTCGGACCTCGGCGCCCTGACCACTCGGGCGGTGCGCGACGGGGAGAGCTACCGGGTCACCGGCCAGAAGACCTGGGTGACCCACGGCGCGCGGTCGGACCTGATGACGCTTCTGGTGCGCACCGACGCGGACGAGCCGGGCTGGCGCGGGCTGTCCATGCTGCTGGCGGTCAAGCCCCGGGGCACGGCGGCCGATCCCTTCCCCGCCCCGGGCATGAGCGGCTCCGAGATCGAGGTGCTGGGCTATCGCGGCATGCGGGAATACGAGGTGAGCTTCGATGGCTTCGCGGTCGAGGCGCGCAACCTGCTGGGCGGCCGGGAAGGGGACGGCTTCAAGCAGCTGATGCAGACGTTCGAGACGGCGCGCATCCAGACCGCGGCGCGGGCCAACGGGGTGGCCCAGAACGCGCTGGAACTGGCCCTGGCCTATGCCCGGGACCGCAAGCAGTTCGGCCGGGCCATCGCCGAATTCGACCGCATCGCCGGGCGCATCGGCTGGATGGCGGCGGAGATCATGGCCTCGCGCCAACTGGCCTTCTTCGCGGCACGGCAAAAGGACCAGGGCCGGCGCTGCGATAGGGAGGCCGGCATGGCCAAGCTGCTGGCCGCCCGGGTCGCCTGGTCGGCGGCCGACGCCGCCGTGCAGATCCATGGCGGCAACGGTTACGCACTGGAGTTCCCGGTGAGCCGCCTTCTGGTCGATGCGCGGATCCTCAATATCTTCGAAGGGGCGGCGGAGATCCAGGCCCATGTCATCGCCCGCGCCCTGATCGACGTGCGCAACTGAGGCGCGATCATGCAGGCCGCCATGCCGTGGTTGATCACCGCCGCCGCCTTCGCCACTGTGGTGGTCCTGGTGGCCGGCATCGTCAACATGGTGCGCAGCAAGGACAACCCGAAGCGCGCCAACGTGCTGATGCGCTGGCGGGTCGGCCTTCAGGCCGCGGCGGTCCTGCTGCTGGTTCTGTTCATGCTGGTATGGGGGCGCTGACGCGCGGGAGAGACGGTAGCGAAAGATGGTCAAACTCACCAAGATCTATACCCGCGGCGGGGATAAGGGCGAGACGTCGCTGGGCGACGGCAGGCGGGTCGCCAAGGACGATCTGCGGGTCGCCGCCTACGGCACGGTGGATGAGGCGTCCGCCGCCATCGGCATCGCCCGGGTGCATCTGTCCGGCGTGCCCGAAGACATGCTGGGCCGCATCCAGGACGACCTGTTCGACCTCGGCGCCGATCTCTGCGTGCCCGAACAGGGCGGCAAGGGCGAGGCCCAGGGCAATGCGCCGCTGCGGGTGAGCGCGCGCCAGGTCGAACGGCTGGAGGCCGAGATCGACCACATGAACGCGAAGCTGGAGCCGCTCAATTCCTTCATCCTGCCGGGCGGCACGCCGGCGGCGGCGCATCTGCATCTGGCGCGGACCATCGTACGCCGGGCCGAGCGCCTGATGGTGCGCCTCGCGCGCAATGAGGACGAAGCCGTCAATCCCCACGCGCTGAAATACATCAACCGGCTGTCCGATCACCTGTTCGTGCTGGCCCGCCACGTCAACGACGATGACGGCTCCGACATTCTGTGGCGGCCGGGCGCCAACCGCTGAGAGGAGGAGATGGCGCGCATCACCTTCACCGGGCATCTCAGGCGCCATCTGGACTGCCCCGACATGGACGCCCCCGGGGCGACCGTCGGCGAAGTCCTGACCGCTGTCTTTACCGCCAACCCGCAGATCAGGAGCTATGTGCTCGACGACCAGGGCCGGGTTCGCAAACATGTCAATCTGTTCGTCAATGGTGCGCCGGTCACCGACCGCGATTTTCTTTCCGACCCGGTCGCGGAGGGTGATGAGATCTACGTGCTTCAGGCGTTGAGCGGAGGATAGGAGACCATGCCACAGATCCATGTCGCGAGCCGCAAGGGGCTCTTCACCCTGGACCCAGAAGACGACGAGGGGCGAATTACGTCGCACGTCTTCACCGGCGATCCGGTGACCGCGGTGCTTCACGACCCGCGGGACGGCAGCCTCTATGCCGCCCTCAATCTGGGGCATTTCGGCGTCAAGCTGCACCGCTCCGATGATGGCGGCGCCAATTGGCAGGAGATCGCCGCCCCGGCCCATGAGGAAGAGAAGGACAAGCCGCCGCCCGATCCCATGAGCGGCGACTGGCCGCCCAAGAAGGAAGGGCCCAGCGTCGAGATGATCTGGACCCTGGTGCCGGGCGGCACGGATCAGCCGGGCACGATCTGGGCCGGCACCATCCCGGGCGGCCTGTTCGTGAGCCGCGACAAGGGCGAGAGCTGGGCCCTGAACGAAAGCCTGTGGAACCAACCGAGCCGGCCGCACTGGTTCGGCGGCGGCTATGACAGCGCCGGTATTCATTCGGTGCTGGTCGATCCCCGCAACAGCGCGCGCATCGTCATCGGCGTCTCCTGCGCCGGCGCCTGGATCAGCGAGGATGGCGGGGCGAGCTGGGAAAGCGGCACCGGCATGCGCAACGCCTATATGCCGCCCGACAAGGCCTATGAGCCGGTCGCCCAGGATCCTCACCGGCTGGCGCAGTGCCTTGACGCGCCCGAAATCGTCTGGTGCCAGCACCATAACGGCATCTTCCGCTCCACCGACGGCGCGCGTACCTTTACCGAAATCGAGGCAGAGGCGCCGTCGCTGTTCGGCTTCGCCGTCGCCGCCCACCCCCATGATCCGGAAACCGCGTGGTTCATTCCCGCCGTGAAGGACGAGTTCCGCTATGCCGTCGATGCCCGCATGGCGGCGATGCGCACCTCCGATGGCGGCCAATCCTTCGAGGTCTTCACGCAAGGCCTCCCCCAGCAAAACTGCTTCGATCTGGTGTACCGCCAGGCGCTCGACGTCGATGGGGCGGGCGAACGCCTGGTCATGGGATCGACCACCGGCAACCTGTGGCTGGGCGAGGCGGGCGGCACAAGCTGGCGCCAGGTGCAGGCCTATTTGCCGCCGATCTACCAAGTCGCTTTCGCGCCCGAGGACTAGGGCCGCGGCATTCCCCGTGAGACCGTCGCCCTGGCGTTGACCGAACGCGGCGCGCGCTCTAATTTGCCCCGGCACCACTAGAAGCCCTTACGAAGGAGTCCCATGAAGGTTCTCGTTGCCGTGAAGCGCGTCATCGACGCCAACATCAAAGTCAGGGTTCGCCAGGACGGAAGCGGGGTGGAAACCGCTAACGTCAAGATGGCCATGAACCCGTTCTGCGAGATCGCCGTTGAGGAGGCCGTGCGCCTGACCGAGGCCGGCACCGCCGACGAGGTAATCCTGGTCTCCGCCGGCCCGCAGCAGGCCCAGGAAACGCTCCGCACCGGGCTCGCCATGGGGGCGGACCGGGCAATCCACATCGTCACCGACCAGCCGCTGGAACCGCTGGCGGTGGCCAAGCTGCTGAAGGCGGTGGTCGAACGCGAAGAGCCGGGCCTGGTGCTGCTCGGCAAGCAGGCGATCGACGACGA
>JAHEKA010000154.1:1510-6070 GCA_024638585.1 Rhodospirillales bacterium | reverse complement strand
CGCTGCGGGCGAGATAGCGCTCAAACGACTGCTCATTGAGCTCGGCATCTTCCGAGCGTTTGGCCAGAAGGGCCGCGACATCGGGAATGGTAATAGGATCGACGAGTTCCGCACCGGCTTTCCGCAGGTCGGCAACGGCTCTGTCGAAGACTTCCGCAACCTTGTTGAAATCGTCCGAATCCGGCTCTGAATCGCGCGCAAGGGGCTCGCGCACGATGCCGATGCGCGCGCCCTTGAGCGCGTCGGCATCAAGGTCCGAGGCGTAACTGTCGGGTGCGTTACCGAACCCGCGCGCGGTCAGTGGATCCTCCGGATCATAGCCCACCATACAGTCCAAAAGCTTCGCGAGGTCCGTTACGGTCCGAGACATCGGTCCGAGAGAGCCCGCCACGGAGGGCCAGCCGGACAGCACTCCGGTTCGGCTGACCAGTCCGGCGGTGGGACGCATGCCCGCGACGCCGTTCCATATGGATGGTCGGCGGATCGAAGCGAACCCTTCCTGACCGACGGCGACGGTGCAGAAGTTCGCGGAAACGCTGGCTGCAGATCCGCCGGACGAACCGCCCGCTGTGCGTTCCAGGTCATAGACATTCCGCGTGGACCCGAACAGGGACCCATGGGTATCGCCGCCGCCCATCTCGCCCAGGGTTGCCTTACCGAGGAAGATCGCCCCCGCTTTCTTGAGTTTGGCAGCGACGAACGAGTCTTGATCCGGCATGTAGTCCTTGAACAGAACCGAGCCCATGGTCGTCGGCATTCCCGAGACGTCGGCCTGGTCCTTGATGATGATCGGGATTCCGTGCAATGGACCGACTGGCCCAGTCTCATATGCGGCATCGAGACGGTCGGCCTCTTCCAGAGCCTGGGGATTGAGCGATATCACGGAATTGATCGCCGGTCCTTTCTGGTCGTAGGCGTCGATCCGCGCAAGGTACGTTTCCACCAGTTGCCGCGCGCTCAGCGCGCCCGATCGGTAGGCCCCGTGAATGTCGGCGATGGTCGTCTCGATGACATCGAAGGATTCGGTGCTGGTCAATTCTTCGGCTCCTGCTGGGGAATGGAAAAACGCCTGAACGCTCAATTTGTATCACATCCCGACCCGTCTCATTGTCACCAAGCTTGCCAACACGGCGACCGATCCGAACCAACCGCGTGACGCCATGAAACTCATCAACAGCCCCCCTTTGCGGGGCTTTCAAACCGCCCTGCTTAAATGGCCCGCCTCGGTGCCGGTCATTTCCTTGTTTGATGGTCCATGTCCGCTTTGAACGGTCGTCTCAACCGGCCGATGCAAGACAAGCGGCACCAGAGGAGTTCTTCAGTAATTTATTTCAAACCCTGGGTTGCCGCGAATTCCGAACCCTTCAGGCACAGCCGTCCAAGCTTGTCCTGCCACAGCTCGTCGTTTTCATGGAGCTGGCCGATCGCGCGGGCGAGCGCAGGGAAGCCGCGCGCGGCGAATTTCTCCGAAAGATCGAAGAAATAGATCGGTTCTGCGGCGAGGGTCTGGCGAATCTCCGCCGCCAGGGCGGCAATGGCTTCTTCGGTCACTTCTACTGCAGGGGCATCTGCAGGTCCGGCCGCCAATGCCTCGTCGAGAGACACTTCCCCGGCGAAGGCATAGGTCAGCCGTTCGAACCGCTCACGCGGCACGTCTTCGGGAATGGTGGCGTCGATGCCCATCTTGGCGGTCGTCGGGATACGCCCCGGCACCGGCGGCAGGCTGGGGTCGAGCGGCTTGCTGCGTGCGCCGGGGATGATGATGACATCCTTGTCGGCCTGCACCCGGGTGGCGATGGCCCATTCCACGTCGACGCCGTCGAATACGTCGATATCGTCGTCAACGACCACCACGTGCTTCATGTCGGCCACCGACAGCATGGCCAGAATGGCGTTCTTGCCGTCGCCGGGCAGCGGCTTGATCGATACCACGGTGTGCCAATGGCAGCAGCCCCCCGGCGTGACGTTGACCGCGGTCACCTGTACACCGGCCTCGTGCAGGACCCGGCGCACGGCGGATTCGTAGATCGGCCCGCTCGGCCAGATGTTCTCCCAGGGCATTTGCAGCGCGTAATAAACCGGGTCGGGCCGCATCCGGACCGCCTTGATCCGCACCAGCGGGTTCCAATGCAGGCCGCCCATCAGCCGGGTGAATTCACCGAAGCGGCCCTCGGGCAGGGTCCAGCCGGTCGGGAGGATTTCCGCCTCCAGCACGATCTCCGAATCGGCGATGAACGGCAGGTCGATGGTTCCGCAGGGGGCAAGCCGGACCGCCTCACCGCGCATGCCGCCGGCGATGGCCATTTCGTCGACCCCGCTGGCCGCCTTGAACGTGCTGGCGATCAGTTCGACGGGATGGTTGCCGATATTGATGGAGATCGGCAGCGGCTCGCCCCGTGCAAATGCCTTGTCTGCGAACTTGCGCAGGTTGTTGGGCGTGACGATGTCGATGCCGGTGGTGTTGCGGTCCTTGACCAGCAGCCGGTATACGCCGGCATTGAAGCCGACCTCCTCGTCATGGGCGAGGATCACCCCGGCCGTAATCATCGGTCCGCCGTCCAGCGCGCCGAAGATGGGCACGGGCAGGCGGAACAGGTCGACCTCCTCGCCCTCCTGGACGATCTCGTGAAGGCCCGTTCCGTCGACGGTGACCGGCGGGATCGGCCGGTCGAGGCCGCGGCGGAGAAGCGCCTCAATCTCGGCGAAGTCGCAGCCCATGGCGATGCCGAGCCGGTCCCGGCTGTTCATGACGCCGGAAACCACCGGGACGTCGTAGCCAATGACATCGGTGAACAGCAGCGCCGTCTCCGACTGGTCCACCAGGGTCGCGATGTGACGGATGTCGGTGGGTCTGGTGATACGGCGCAGCTGTCCCGCCGTTTCCAGATCGGCGAGGGTTTCCCGCAAGTCGCCAACGGATTGCGAGGCGGCACCCGCCTTGCCCTTGGAATCCTGGTCCCGGGCATCATCCATTCTGCACCCCCAATCCTTCCTGCGATGCGCCTGTTCCCGCGCTCGATTGCCGGTCCACGATAAAGCGATGCCCGGGGTTTCGCCAGTGCTCATCATCCCTGCGCTTTGGTGCTTGGTGAAGTGCCGCCCACCGCTTATTTTCATGTCACCCCGCCGCCCACGGCATGCCGCGTGCCGACCGGCGGTCAAGATCAGGACCTGGCCTCGCAATGGAAAATCTCGGCGACCTCTTTCGGCATCATACCGGGACGGATAAGCTCGCGGCCGTCGACCTGCTGGAGACCGACCGGCCGAGGCACATCACCTACGATGCGCTCGACGCCCGCTGTGATGCCGTAGCGCGCGGCTTGGTGGGACGGGGTTTCAATCCCGGCGACCGCATCGCCATCCTGGCCCAGAACCGCATCGAGTTCCTCGAGGTCCTGTTCGGTGCTTTGCGTGCCGGTTGTGTGCCGGTGCCGGTAAATTTCAAGCTTGCGCCGGATACCGTGCGTTTCATCCTTGAGGACGCCGGCGCCGGTCACGTCTTCTATGACGACAGTGCCGCATCCCGGCTTCCCCAAGGTGTGCCGGCGACCCATTTCGACGATGGCTACGAAGCGTTCCTCGATCCCAGCACATTCGATTCGTTGCCGGTGACGGAGGACCAGGTGTCCATGCAGTTCTACACCTCGGGCACAACCGGGCGGCCCAAAGGCGTGCTGCTGAGCCATCGGGGCCAGGGTTGGGCGGCGGGCGCCTTGGTTGAGGCGCGGCGGCTCACCTCAGATGAACGGGTCCTGGTTTCCGCGCCGTTCTTCCACAAGAACGCCCTGGTGGCGATCAAGACGGCCCTCAAGCCCGGCGCCTGCCTCGTGATCATGCCCCGTTTCACGGTGCGCGCCGCGATCAGGGCCGTGACCGAGCATGGCTGCACCATGATTACGGGCGTACCAACCATGTTGCAGATGATGCTGACTCAGCGCGACCTGATCGAGAACGCCGATTTCTCCCAGGTTCAAACCATCAGCATGGGCTCGGCCCCGGCCTCGAACGCGCTCTTGGAGGCGATCGCCGATACTTTTCCCAATGCCGCGGTGCAGCTCAATTACGGCACCACCGAGGGCGGGCCCATCATGCTGGGCTGGTTCCATCCCGAGGGCAAACCACGCCCTGTCGGCAGTGTTGGCTATCCCATCCCAGGCTGCGAGTTCCGCTTCGAAGATGGGCCTTCGGACAAGGAGGGTGAGCTCCTCGTTCGTAATCCCGGCGTGGCGCTCGGCTACCACAACCTTCCGGAGGAGACCGCCAAGTCTTTTCAGGACGGCTGGAATCGCTCCGGCGACATCCTGCGCCAGGACGAAGACGGCTGGTTCTATTTCGTCGGCCGGGTCGACGATATGTTCGTCTGCGGCGGTGAAAACATCTTCCCGGGCGAAGTCGAGGCAATGTTGGAACGCCACGAGGGTATCGCCCAGGCCGCCGTGCTGCCTTTTCCCGACGAGATCAAAGGCGAATTGCCCTTTGCCTTCGTGGTGCTGGAACCGGGGGTCGAGCTCGATGAGCGCGACATCAAAGCCTTTGCCCTTGAAAATGGGCCCGCCTACG
>JAHEKA010000154.1:0-1500 GCA_024638585.1 Rhodospirillales bacterium | reverse complement strand
ACGCCCACCCTCGGCGCGTGTTCATACTCGAGCGCATGCCCTTGACCGGCACCAACAAGATCGACCGCGAGGCGCTGCGTGCCCTTGTGACCGTGCAATCCGGCTAATCGCAATGCCCTAAGAAGGACCTGACGTGGCTGAAAACAAGATGACCGAGGCGGAGCTTCGCGACCGCATCACCCAAGCGCCCTTTCACAAATGGTTGGGGCTCGACCTCGCCGAGTTGACCGAGGATGCGATCAAGCTGACGGTGCCCTGGCGCGAGGAATTCGTCGTCAACACCAAGGTCGGCTATACCCACGGCGGCGTCCTTGCCAGTCTGATCGACATCGCCGCCGATTACGCGCTGGCGGCGAAGCTCGGCGGGCCGATTCCGACGGTCGACCTGCGCGTCGATTACCACCGTCCGGCCCTGAAATGTACTTTGACCGTCACCGCGAACGTCATCCGGCTGGGCCGCACCTTTTCCACGGCAGAGGCCCGGGTCTTTGATGCCGATGACGCGCTCGTGGCGAGCGGCCGCGGCGTCTATCATTCGCCACCGCCCAAGAGCTGAAGCGCCCGCCAAGGAACCAGAAAGGAAGTCGCGATGAAAGCTGTCGTCCTGCACGAGCATGGCCAAATGGACAAGTTGGTCTTTGAGTCCGACTTTCCCGACCCCGAATGTGGGCCCAACGACGTCGTGGTCGCCGTCAAGGCGACGTCGCTCAATTACCACGACCTGTTCACCCGCAACGGCATGCCCGGCATCAAACTAAACCTGCCAATCATCTGCGGCCTGGACGTCGCCGGTGAGATTGCCGAGGTCGGCGCCGAGGTCAGCGATTGGGCCGTGGGGGATCGCGTGCTGATCGACCCCCGGAACCGGGTCGAGGGCGGCCTTGTGGGCGAGACTATTCATGGCGGTTTGGCGGAGTATTGCCGTGCACCGACCCACCAATTGGTCGCCATCCCCGAAGGCGTGTCCTATGCGCAGGCGGCCAGTCTGCCGGTTGCCTACGGCACGGCGCACCGGATGATGGTCACGCGCGGAGAGGTCAACGCCGACGACAAGGTGTTGGTCCTTGGCGCCAGCGGCGGTGTCGGAACCGGGGCCCTGCTGCTGGCCAAGATCCTCGGCGCCGAGGTGGTCGCGTGTTCAAGCTCGGACGCGAAGCTCCAGGCCTTGCGCGAAATGGGCGCCGATCATGTGATCAATTATCAGGAAAGCGACTTCGTCAAGGAGATCTGGAACCTCTACGACAAGCCGCACCGCCGGGAATATGCCGGCGGCGTGACGGTGGTCGTCAATTTCACCGGCGGCGACACCTGGGTGCAGTCCATGCGCTGCCTGCGCCGCGGAGGCCGGTTGCTGACCTGCGGCGCCACCGCCGGATACGCTCCGCCGACGGACCTGCGCTACATATGGAGCTTCGAGTTTGATATCCGCGGCTCCAACAGCTGGGAGCCCGAGGACCTGACCGCGCTGCTGGAAATGCAGGCGTCCGGCCGCCTGGAGGT
>JAHEKA010000153.1 GCA_024638585.1 Rhodospirillales bacterium | reverse complement strand
ACGGATTTGCGGCGTCGACGACGAGGACTTCGCGGAGATGGTGGCTGAGATTCAGGCGCTCGACCCCAAGCCGGGCCTGGCTTTCGCTCAGGATACCGCCCAAACCGTCGTGCCGGACATCATCGTACGGGCGCGGAAGAACGGCGGATGGGATCTTGAACTCAATAGCGAGACCCTTCCCCGGGTGCTGATCAACCAATCCTATCTTGCCCAGGTGACGTCCCGAACCCGCACCAAGGACGAACGCGAATACATCAACGAACGCATTCAGTCTGCCAACTGGCTGATCAAGGCACTGCACCAACGCGCAACCACGATCCTCAAGGTCTCAAAGGAAATTGCCCGGACCCAGGACGAATTCCTGATCAAGGGCGTCCAGTTCCTTAAGCCCCTCACCTTGCGTGAAATCGCCGATGCCATTGGAATGCACGAGAGCACCGTCAGCCGCGTGACCTCCAACAAGTACATGGCGACGCCGCGCGGCGTGTTCGAGCTCAAGTACTTCTTCACCACGGCGATCGCGGCGATTGGCGGTGGCAACGCCCATTCCGCGGAATCCGTCCGCCACCGAATCAAGGCGTTGATCGACGGTGAGCCCCCCAAGGCGGTGTTCTCCGATGACAAGATCGTCGACATGCTGTCGGGCGAGGGTATCGAGATCGCACGCCGCACGGTCGCGAAGTACCGCGAGGCTATGCGGATACCCTCTTCGGTCCAGCGCCGGCGGGAAAAATCCCGCAGCCTGTAGCCCCAGAAAATCCTGGATTCCCGCCCCTATTGACTCTCCACCCGGTGGAAACTATTTTGCGCCTCCTCGATCCGGAGGCGCCCGTGGAATGTGTTTCGGGGCCAGAATGATTGGTTTATCAGCCCGAGTGCCTGGAAGCGCGATCGACTGGGACCCCGCCCCGGCCCAAAAGCGTTGATCGATCGGCCCAGACAAACCCGGGAGGGAGAAACGGGCCGCCATTCGCCAAACTAAGGATTTGAAGATTGGAAATATCTGATCTGATCACACCGGCAACGGTGATTCCTGCATTGAAAGTAACCTCCAAGAAACAGGCTCTGCAGGAGCTCTCTCGCCTGTCGGCCGAGATCACGGACCTGGACGAACGCACGGTGTTCGAGATCTTGGTGGAACGCGAGAGGCTGGGCACCACCGGAGTGGGCGCTGGCGTCGCAATTCCCCACGGTAAGCATGCGGGCCTGGATCGTCTTTACGGCCTGTTCGCGCGGCTGGAACAAGCGGTGAATTACGATTCCATAGACGAACAGCCGGTAGACCTGATTTTCCTCCTGCTGGCGCCCGAAGCCGCGGGGGCCGATCACCTGAAAGCGCTGGCGCGGGTTTCGCGCAAGCTGCGCGACCGCGACACGTGTGAAAAACTGCGCGGATCGGATTCGGCGGACGCGCTTTACGCGCTGCTCACCGATACCACGGCCATCACCGCCGCCTGATACCCTCGATGTCTGAAAATTTGTTGGATCGATCCGGCGCCCGTCAATGGGCGGAGACCGCTTCCATGTCGTGCTCGCGGATCGTCGCGAAGGCGATATCCCGGTTGCCCATGATGGCGATTTCCGTGCCGTCCGCAGCGTGGATGGAATAAGCGTCCTCGCCCGCGACCTTGACGCTCTTCACGTAGGCCACGCACTTGAGCCCAAGATCGGCGAGATCCTGGTCAGTCATGATTCGGCTGTTGTCCATCAGGCTCATGGATTGGTGACCCGTCATTTCCATCACGCGGACACCCTATCGGAGGATATCTAACAAATATTTAAGCCAGCGATTGGGGAGCGATTCAGGCTGAGATGAGGCGATTCCGAGACGATCGGGGCAACCGTGGCAGGCTCGGAAACAGCCTAAAAATGGGCATTCTTGGCACGGATTTAGCGCTCTGCCGGCGAAATCCGCAGATTTCCGGCCCGAGCCGTGCTAATTTCCAAAGAAAAAAGGCGTTTCCTGACCCAAAACAGGATGGAGGGTGGCAATGGCGGAACTTTCCCTCAGCAACGCGAGCTTGACGACCACGGGTATCGACCATGTCGTGCTCCACGTGAGCGATCCCGAAGCCTCCAAGACGTTCTACGTCGATGTTCTGGGCTTGACCGTGGATCACGGTTCTGGAAGCCATATCTTTCTAAGGTGCGGACCGCAACTGATCGGGCTGTTTCGGGCGCCCGAGGGCGTGGAATTCGCATCTGGCCACGACGTCAATCATCTGGCGCTGAATGTGGCTGCGGGAAGCTACGAAGACATCCGGGCACGGCTTGAAGCCGCCGGCATCAAGGTCAGCGGCCGCACCGGTGACGATCGATGCATCTATTTTCACGACCCCGATGGGCACATGCTGCAGATCGTCGTCCCCGAATAGACGCACGGGCATGGCCGCCCCCGGCGGGCTCAGCGGGGGTAGGCGATATAGGCATCGTAGAACAGTCGTAAGGCCAATAAGGTCAACACCAGACGAAGGCCCAAGCGGAAGATATGCTCGGGCAACCGCGTCAGGACAAGTCCGCCCACATACGTGCCAAGCAGCCCAAAGCCCAGCAATCCGATCAGCAGCGGCACATATCGGCCGAAAGCAAAGCCCAGAATGCCGAAGGCCAGCACCTTGATGCCGTGCTGGATCGACATCAGCATGGCATGGGTCGCCACCACCTGACGCCTTTCATCGCAGGCCGCCGACACGAACGGCGCGATCAGGGGCCCGGTGGCGCCTACGAACATGGTGACGAAACTGCTGAGCCCGCCGACGGCGAAGAATTTTGCCGGCCCCGGCCGGGTCGAACGGAAACCCGGGGACCAGGTCCCATAGAGGACGAAGAGCCCCAGCAATGCCAGCAATAACCAAAGCGGCAAGGCGATGATCAGGCGGGCACCGATCGCCGCGCCGATCGCCGAGCCGATGACGAAGGCGGGAACCAGCGTGTACAAGACCTGCCGGGCCATCAGCACGGCACGGCCCAGGTTGGATCCGAATTGCACCACGCCATGGACCGGAATCAGAACCGTCGGCGGCAGCACCAGAGCCATCACCGCGAGGACCAGCATGCCCCCGCCCAGACCCAGGGCGGCGGCGATGAAACTGCCGACGAAAGAGATCGCGCAGAGGCCGAAGAAGGCCCAAATGGAAAGGCCGGTATCTTGGATAAGGAATTCCATCGCCTCCATCCCCGCGCTGTCCCCGATGGATCCCTGATCGCGCTGGTAGCGTCTATTGGAAACCGGGTAAGACCCTTCGGGCGGCGACCTTGGCCGGCCCGGCGCCCAAGGCCATCGCTTGTAGCCGTCCTCCCGGCTGAATGCTAGATTTAACCATGCTTAGACTGCTCCATCGCCTCATCCTTGCCGCTCCCCTCGCCCTTGTCCCGCTGACCGCCAGCCTCGCCCAGGATTACGAGACCGGCATCAGGGCCTTTAACCGCGGTGATTATCCCGCGGCCTTCAAACAATGGAAGCCTCTTGCCGACAAAGGCAACGCCAAGGCCCAGCATTACCTCGGGCTGATGTATACCCAGGGCCTCGGCGTCCCCAAGGATCACGCCAAGGGCGTCGCCTGGTTCAAGAGGGCGGCCGAGTCCGGCCATATCCCGGCGGCCTATAACCTCGGATTTCGCTACCTCCGGGGCGAGGGCGTGCGCCAGGACGCCAAGACCGCGGCACGCTGGATCCGGCGCGCCGCCGGCGCCGGGTTGGTGCCGGCCCAGCATACGCTGGGGTTGCTTTATGCCAACGGCGACGGCGTGGATCAGGATTTCGTGCAGGCCTATTTGTGGTTCAGTCTGAGCGCCAACCGAAAGAACCGGATCGCCGAAAAGGACCGGGACGCCATCGCCAAGCGGATGACCGCGGAGCAGCTGCGCCAGGCCAAGGCCCTGGTCGCCAAATGGCGGCCTGATCCGCCCCGTTAAGCATCCCACCGTGGCGCCTCCGCCGGGCCGCGCCGAATTCCGCTGCTGCCTACTTTTAAACGCTTCTTAACCGCAGCCAGCCTAGGCTTTCGGCGTGCTTTCGTGCCCCAAACAGGCCCCGGAGCCTCGACTGATGACACGCATCCGCTCGTTGCTCGCGGACACGCGCGGCGTGACCGCGCTGGAATATGCCTTGATCGCCGCGATCATCGCCGTGGTGACCGTCGGCGTCATGCAGGGCGTGGGCAACAGCCTGCTGCAGAATTTCAACGTCATCGTCGAAGCGGCACGGGAAACGCCCCAGCCCATGGAGGTCGTCGACACACGGCTGCCCAAGCCGTCCGTGCAGGAGGCCCCTCGGCCGGCGCACACGCCCCTGCCCGACCCGGACGGCGATGAATCGTCGGGCCCACCCGAATTAGAGGCGGAGGCGCCGGCACCCGGTGACCTTGCGGATGCGCGCGAGCCCACCGGTCCGGAGCCGGGAATCGTGCCTGGGGAAGCGGCACTGGGTCCCTGGGAAGATGGCCTTCCCGTTGCCGCGCAGGTCACACCGCCCGGCCGGGACAGTTCCCGATCCATGGGATCGCACCGGAGCGGCAAGGGAACCGGCGCGAGCCCCCCCATCGCCGCAGCGCCCACGGGATACGAAACTTCGGGTGGCGGCAGCGGCGGACAGATCGAAACCGCGGGGACGACACGGGAGGCTGCCGCGCGGGTCAAGGCGCCGGCGCCGCCAATGTTCACCGACCGACAGAAGGCGGCGATCCGCAGCGCCTTCATCCTCCTCCTCTGGGCGGCATTCGGCATTGGCCTTGCCAACCTGATCTGGCGGATTGCCAAGCGCAAGGCCCACGAGAAGGAGGTCGAGGATCAGCTGGAAGACTGGCAACCGGCCTCCTTCGGCTGAGCCGCAAGACCCCTCCCGGCAAGGGCTTCTCTCTGCTATGCTCCGCGGAACAAAGGGGAGCATCGCGCATGGCACGGCTCGAGGGCAAGGTCGCCATCGTCACCGGCGGCGCCCAGGGAATCGGCGCGGCTTACAGCAAGAGGCTGGCTGAAGAGGGCGCGGGGGTCTGCGTCGCCGACGTTGCGGACGGCGGCCCGGTGGTGCGCGTGATCGAACAACAGGGCGGAAAGGCCATCTCCGTCACCTGCGACGTCACCCGAGAGGACGACACGAAGAGGGCGGTCGAAGAAACCGTCAAGGCCTTCGGACGGCTCGATATTTTGGTGGCCAATGCGGGCCTCTATACCCACCTCGCACGAATGAAAGCGACCGAGCTTTCGGTCGAGGACTGGGATCAGGTGATGGCGGTCAACGTCAAGGGCGTGTGGCTGTCCGCCAAGGCCGCGATCCCTGAGATGCAGAAGAACGGCCACGGCAAGATCATCAATATCGCCTCCAGCGTGTCCTTCAAGGGGGCGCCGGGCATCACCCATTACGGCGCGTCCAAGGCCGCCGTGCTGGGCATCACCCGGTCGATGGCCCAGGAATTCGGGGCGGACGGCATCTGCATCAACGCCATCGCGCCCGGGCCCACGGAGACCGAAACGGGCCTCGCGGTGGAAACCGATGAGATGCGCGCCCGGCGGGCCAAGAGCGCCCAGGCCCGGGCCATCAAACGTACCGGACTTCCTGAGGACCTGGTGGGCTTGTGTGTTTTTCTGGCCTCGCCGGATAGCGACTTCATGACCGGCCAGACCGTCGTCGTCGACGGCGGCGGCATCATGTGGTGAATCATTGTCGTCCGGCTGCATCAGGCGCCGGACCTGAGAGGAGGACGCCCATCATGAGCCAAACCGAATACCGCCCAGCGGACGCGAACGACCCCACCGCCACCATCGATTTCGACAAGACCCCGCCGCCCGCCCGTTTCCGGCTCAAGGCCCAACTGGTGGACAAGGGGAGCCAATCCTGGGTGCTTGCGGAATCGGGAAACCTGCAGATCAAGATCCGGGTTTACGCGCCCCATGAAGGCGAGAACGCCATGCACGCCCATCACAATCAGGAGCACAGCTTCGTCGTGCTCCAGGGCCATGCCCGGTTCTTCGGCCCCCGCGGCGAAGCCTGGGAACTGGGTCACAATGAAGGCATCATGCTGCCCGAAGGGACCTACTACAGCTTCGAGAATTCCGGTGACGATCCGCTGGTGGTGTTGCGGATCATGTCGGCAATGCCC
>JAHEKA010000152.1 GCA_024638585.1 Rhodospirillales bacterium | reverse complement strand
TCCAGAACGATGGCGCGGTGGCCGATTCCGGCGCTTTCCAGGGACGCCTGGACCGCGCCCAAATGGTGCGCCGCGACGTTGGCGTCGGTCACCACAATGACGCCGTTGGTCTGGGGCTGTCCGTCCAGCAAGGGGGCGACATGGTGGCCCGACTCGGCGATCAGGCCGGAGCCGACGCGGATGTCGTAGGACCGCGGTCCGAGGGCGACCTCAATGGTGGAAAACTCGCTCACCGGTCCTTGGCCTTCGAAGCCGTGTCCGCCGCGGGCCGGCCATTGCGGCGCCGGCGGCGCTGGCCGCCCTTCTGGTCCGCCTTTGCCTTGACGCCCCGGGAATTGCCGCCGCCCCGATTGGCCGTCCCCGCGCCGTTGGATTTGGCCCGCCGGGGCCGGGGGGGAGGCTCGATGCCAAAATGCGCCGCGACCGCGGCGATCACCCGTTCGGTGACCTCCGCCGGTGGCTTTTCGGACGTTTCCACCGTGATGTCGGCCTCGGCATAGAGCGGGTCCCGGCCCGCCGTCAGGTCCGACATCACCTGGCGCCGGTCGCCGCCCTTGAGCAGCGGCCGTCCGCCCCGCCGGGACACGCGTTTGAGAAGCGTTTCGGCGTCCGCCTTCAGCCATATCGAAAGGCCCGACGCCTTGATCTTGCGTCGTGTATCGGCGTCGATGAAAGCACCGCCGCCGGTGGCGATCACCCGGACCGGGCCGGTTAGCAACCTATCGATGACGCGCCGTTCGCCCGACCGGAAGAAGGCTTCGCCATGGGTTTCGAAGATTTCTTCTATGGTGGCCCCGGCGGCGCTTTCGATCTCGCTGTCGGCATCCACGAAATCCAGGCCGAGCCTGGCCGCCAGCAGCCGCCCGATGCTGCTCTTGCCCGCGCCCATGAGGCCCACCAGTACGATCGGCCGGTCGAGGACTTGTTCGGCCCAGGTCTGGTAAGTCCTTGATTTGGCACGTTGCATGACCATTATCCTCGGTCCCCGGCCCGGCCCGGTGGTTGCAAGGGCGGGGGAGAGCAGTTAGGTTGCCAAAAAATAGCCACAGTAGAAATTTAGTGTAAATAGAATAGCATAACGAGATGAGTCTTTCGGGACCGGGACGCGTCGGCGTCCGTCCGCGGACCATGTGAGCGATATCCCGATGAGCACCACCGCGAAAATCCTGGGTGTCCTGATCCTTCTGATCGTTGGGGGCGCCGTGGCGTTCCTTGCTACATGGGACATGCCGCCCCCATCGAAAAAGGTGGAAAAGGTGATCCCCAATGACAAAGTCCTGCGCTGACCTTTTCCCCCGTCACCTTGCCGCAGTTACCGTCGCCCTGTTGATCCTCGCCTGGGCGCTGCCGGGGGCGCTCGCCCAGGAGGCCGAACGCCCGGCTCCCGGTGCGCCGGTGTCTTTGGTGCCGCCCATGCCGGCGCCCGGCGGCACGGTTCCCCAGGGCCGGCCCCAGGCCGTCGTGCCGCAATACCGAGCGGTCGTGCCGCAGCCCCAGGCCGTGCCCGTGGCGCCGTCGACCGAGCGCTCGATCAAGGGCGGAATCAGCATCGATACCCTGGGCGAGATCGACGCCAACGCCGTCGGCGTGCTCGATTCCCGCAGCGGCGGTCTGGGCATCGACATGTGGAAGGGGACCTCCGCCACCGTGGTCGACCGATTGCTGGCCCGCCTGGACGGCGCGCCGGCCCTGCCGACCGCCCAGGCGTTGGCCCGCCGCCTGCTTCTGACCGCGGCGCGATCGCCTGAAGGGGCGGACCCACAAGGTATCGACAGGGGCGCGGGCACCAGCCTGCTGGCCAAGCGTCTCGGCCGCTTGCTTGCCGCCGGGGACGTGGCTTCGGCCAGCGCGTTGCTGCGCGTCGTGCCGTCCCGCGCCGAGGATGGCGGGGTGGCCCTGGCGCGCCTGCATACGGCCCTGCTGACCAATGACCGCGCCGCCGCCTGCTCGACGGCCCGGGCGGCCGCGGGCAAGGAGACCGGCGCGGTGTGGCGCAAGACCCTGGTGTTCTGCCAATTTGCGGGCGCCGACAAGGCAAAGGCCGCGATCGGCCTCGGCCTGCTGCGCGAGCAGGGGATCAAGGACGACGCATTCTTTTCCCTCGCGGCGATCTTGGACGGTGCCAAGGAGGGGAGCTTTCGGGCCCCTGCCAAACTGACGCCCCTGCATCTTGCGATGATGCGCGCGGCCGGGGTGCAGGTGTCCGAGAGTCTGGTGCAGACCGCCGAGGTTCCGGTGCTGCGGGCGATCGCTTTCAGCCCCAATGCCGACCTGGAAACGCGTCTCGACGCGGCGGAGCAGGCCGTGGCGGCGGGCGCATTGGCGGCGGAGAAATTGCGCCAGATGTACACCGGCGTCACCTTCGCCCCCGGCGACGTCCAGGGCGCAATCACCGGCGCCGAAAAGGTTTCCGGCCCGCGGGGGCGCGCCCTCCTGTATCAGGCGGCGCGTGGCGCGCGGGACCCCGGCGCCCGGGCCCGGCTGCTGGCCAAGGCCTTTGCCCTGGCCCGAACTCAGGGGCGGCTCGGGACAACCGTCAGGGCGTTCCAGCCGCTGCTGGAGGAGGTTCCCCAGACCGAGGATCTCGCCTGGTTCGCGGCCGATGCCGCCCGGGCCCTCTATTACGGCGGCGGGGCCGATGTCGCGGCCGCCAGATGGGCGGAAATGGCGATCAACCGGCCTCATGTGCCGAGCGCGGGCGGCGTATCGACCGATGTGGCGGTATGGCCTCTTGTCGCCATCGCCCGGATTCCGGTCCGAGCGCGTCCGGCGCCAGCGCCCGTCGCGGCGGCACCGCGCCCAGCCGCTTCGGACGGGACCCAGGCCGGTCAGGCGCCTCAGGGCACTGCTCCACCGCCTGATTTCGGTTCCGTCGGCGCGGGTTCGGCCCGGGCCTTGCCGCCGGTGGGCGGGCCGACGGCGGCTGATGCCCTTGCCGGTGTCCGCCGGGTGGAGCCTCAGGCGGTGGTCGAGGTCGTCACCAACCGTTCCACCGCGGCCGCGGCTGCGCCGCAGCCTGGGCAACCGGCTCAGGTGGCAGCCCCACCGCCGCCGTCCCCGTTCGAGGACATCATGTTCGACCGCTGGCGCAAGACCCAATCCGGCCTCGCCGGTCCGGAGGCGGGCCAGAAGCGGGCGGCGCTGCTGCTCAGCCTGCTCGATGGGTTGGGTGCAGTGGTCCCCCAGGAGGCGTGGATCGAATCGTCGGGCGCGGTGCGCGAAATGGCCGCCCTGCCACCGCCCGGCCTGATGGCCGCGTTGGACCAGGCCGCGGCGCGGGGTCGGTCCGGCGAGACCATCCTGCTGATGCTGGCGGTGCTGGGCGGCGACGGGCCGGAAAAGCTGCACCCTTCGGTCGTCCGGTCGGTCGTCAACGCGCTGGCCAGCGCCGGGTTCGCCGCCGAGGCGCGGGCCCTGGCCTTGGAAGTGGCATTCGGCGCCGGGCTCTAGGGCGCGGGCCGCGATAGCAACCGGGTCGGACCGGATGACGGATCCCTCAGGCGATACAGGCCCAGGCGGCGGTGCCCGCGAGAGCGAGCCCTTCGCCCTCGATGCGTTCCGCGACATGTTGCGGGCCGAACGGGGCGCCGCGCCCAACACCGTCGCCGCCTATGAGCGGGACCTCACCGATTTCGCGGCCCATCTCGCGCACCATGGCGGCCGCTTGGCTCAGGCGCGCAGTGATGACGTGCGCGCCTATGTCCAGGACATGTCGGCACGGGGGCTCGGGCCGCGCACGGCGGCACGCCGGCTTTCGGCGCTGCGCCAGTTCTTCCGGTTCCTGGTCGCCGAAGGCCTTCGCGACGACGATCCCACCGCCGCCATCGACAGCCCCGCCCGTGGGCGGCCGCTGCCCAAGACGTTGGGTGAGGATGAAGTAGAAGCGCTTTTGGCCGCGGCCCGGCGCCGCCGCGACCCGGCCGGCCTGCGCCTTGAGGCGCTGGTCGAAATCCTCTACGCCACCGGCCTCAGGGTCAGCGAGCTGGTCGGCCTGCCGGTCTCGGCGATCACCGGCGACGGTGATTTCCTCTTGGTGACGGGGAAGGGCGGCAAGGAGCGTCTGGTTCCCCTCGGCGCACCGGCCCGGGCGGCGCTGGCCGCCTGGCTGCCCCATCGGGGCCAGGCGGGCGACCGGGCGGCGGAACGCTGGATATTCCCGTCCCGGGGGGCGTCGGGTCACCTCACGCGCCAGCGCTTTGCCCAAATGCTCAAGCAGGCGGCGCTGGATGCCGGGCTGGATCCGGCCAAGGTTTCGCCCCACGTGCTGCGCCATGCCTTCGCCAGCCACCTGCTGGCCCACGGCGCGGATCTGCGCAGCGTCCAGCAATTGCTGGGCCATGCCGATATTTCCACCACGGAAATCTATACCCATGTGCTCGAAGCGCGGCTCAAGCAGCTGGTTGGCGAACGTCATCCCCTGGCCGCGCGCCACCGTCCGCGCGGCGGACCGGTGCCGGGCATGAAGGCCGCGAATTGACATTTCCCCAACGCCAGGGCATTTAAGAGCGCTTTCTCAGGGGTGAGCGCTGGTCCGTCGATGCCGACATATCTGGATTTTGAGAAACCGATTGCCGAATTGGAGGGCAAGATCGAGGAGCTCAGGCACCTCGACACCCCCGGCGACGTCAATATCGCCGAGGAGGTGGGCAAGCTTCAGTCCAAGGCCGACCGCCTTCTGAGCCAGACCTATGCCAAGCTGTCGCCTTGGGACAAGGTTCAGGTGGCGCGCCATCCCGATCGTCCCCATGCGAGCCATTTCATCGAGCGCCTGATCGAGGATTTCACGCCGCTTGCGGGCGACCGGGCGTTTGCCGAGGATGCCGCGATCGTCGCCGGCCTGGGCCGGTTCCGGCGCCGCTCGGTCATGATCATCGGCAATGAGAAAGGCTCGGACACCGAATCCCGGGTGCGCCATAATTTCGGCATGGCGCGGCCGGAAGGCTACCGCAAGGCCCGCCGCCTGATGGAGCTGGCCGATCACTTCCGTCTCCCGGTCATCACCCTGGTGGATACCGCCGGGGCTTATCCCGGGATCGGCGCCGAGGAACGCGGCCAGGCCGAGGCCATCGCGCGGTCCATCGAGGCCTGTCTCGGCCTCCGGGTACCTCTCATCTCGGTGATCATCGGCGAAGGCGGCTCCGGCGGCGCCATTGCGCTCGCCAGTGCCAACCGCGTGCTGATGATGGAGCATGCCATCTATTCCGTCATCTCGCCCGAGGGCTGCGCCTCGATCCTGTGGCGCGACGGCGAGGCGGCGCAGCAGGCGGCGGAAGCCTTGCGCCTGACGGCCCAGGACCTTTTCAAGATGAAGGTGGTCGATACCATCGTCCCCGAGCCCGCCGGGGCGGCCCATCGCGACCGGGCGGCGGCCATCGACGCGGTGGGCGATGCCATTGCCGATGCGCTGAATGAGACGGTCGGTCTCGACGGCGGCGCGCTTCGGGCCCAGCGCCGGGAAAAATTCCTGGAAATGGGCAAGACGCCTCTGGAGTAAAGCCGGGCCCCTACGCCCCGAAAAACCCCTTATTTAAACAACTCTTTAAATAAGGGGTTTGATCCGGAAAACTCTTGAATTCCGTGGACGCCGAAAGAGGACGGGCGTCAGTTCAACTGCCCGTGACAGTATTTGTATTTCTTGCCCGAGCCACAGGGGCAGGCGGCGTTGCGCGAAACCTTGCCCCAGGTGCTGGGATCGTCGGGATCACGGTTTTCCCCGCTGGCATGGCGAACGGTGGCGGGTGCCTCCGCCGGCTCGCCATAGGCTTCGATCTCCCCATAGGGACTCTCGGGCAGCGCAAGGGCGGGGTCGAGCCGGGTTTCGTAGATGTCGCTCGGCAACTCCGGATGGGAGAAGGCTTCGAGCTCGTCGGGCGAGTCGAAACTGAGTTCCAGGTGGCACAGGTATTGGGTCACGTTGACGCGAAGCTGGATCAGCATGTTCTCGAACATGGCAAAGGCTTCGGTCTTGTATTCGTTGAGCGGGTCGCGCTGGCCATAGGCGCGCAGGTTGATCCCCTGTCGCAGGTAGTCGAGGCCCAAAAGGTGCTCCTTCCAGGTCTGGTCCAGAATCTCCAGCAGCAGGCCCTTTTCCACCGTCCTGAG